>CAJWMQ010000075.1 GCA_913042895.1 uncultured Verrucomicrobiales bacterium
CTTCCAGTGGATCTGCCGATATTCCCGCCGTCTGTTCCGTATTGGGGCGCGTTTTTTGACACTTAGTCTAAATTCATTAACTTGTATTTGTTAGTGACGCTCAAGGGTCTTCAGGACACAGCGTTGCGCAGAAGCTCTCCTAAGTCCGCCGACTCTTGGGGAGCTTCGTCTTTTTCACCGTGAGTGCATAAGAAACGGCCTCGACCTCTTAAAAAAAAGGCAGATCATGTGGAAGGTTAGAATGTGAGAGGCTGCTGAGTTCCACCGAACCCCTTCTAGCAGCCGTAATCAGCCCCTCATTGTTGAGGGGCTTCTTCTTTCTTGATTCTTCCACTTGACGATTTGTTCCCAACCCGGATCTCGTGATTGAATTCAAGGCATTTAGCTCACTTTTGGCAGGATTCTACTATGCGCAGGTTCCTTGCTCGCACGAAATTAATCACGCTCTCTTTATAGAATTTGTATTCCTCGATATCCCTAGGTAAGGGAGAATTCTCAAAGCCTTTAAACTTCAGCCAAAATTTTATTCCTGAGTAATCTTTGGCCACCAAATCATGGAGCAGGAAGAAATCTACATATTCCTCAAAACTGTTAAAGAGACCGAAAAATTTTGGGTACCTATCCAAGGTCTCTTTCAGAGGACTATCATCATTTGAGTAGTAGCGCCGAATACACTCAAGGGTTAGATCAAACCTATCTTTGATATGTCGATTAGTGCCTCGTGAGCCATTAATCGTCATCTTGCCATTAACCTTGTTACCGGGAAAAATTAGATAGGCCCCTATTGTGCTGCCTATGTGATAGAACTCCTCAATTTCAGATGAGGGCAGCTGGGATATGATATGTTTCATTACCCTCCAGCTACTATATGTATGAGTTATAGCATCACTGCTAAGATGGAATTCACCAATGGGTGAATTGTGGTAAAGGTAAGAACCCTTTTGTTGGTCGCTTAACTCGAAAACCTGTCCGTCACTTAATTCCTTACTCCATAGAGCCTTATGATACGCACGCAGTGTCGGACTAAAGGAGTCAGGGTCTTTTCCTGAAGGTGTATCTGAATAAAAGTTAAAGGTGATGTCTATTTCGCTTATCATCTTAAAACGCTCTCATTAAATTTCGCTGGTTACACTGTTAGTAAATCATTCACCCTACTGTTTGCGCCCCTTCTTTTTGAGCGGCGGAACTGGCTCAGCCTCCTTTTTGGGTAACCAATTTTTATGCGAAGTAATGACGTCTCTATATTTTGGATCGGCGGCAATGTTCGTCCATTCGTGAGGATCTTTCATGTGATCGTAAAGTTCTTCAGTACCGTCAGCATAACGAATATAGCGCCACCGGTCACTGCGCACAGCATGGTTGCCTAGGCCGTAAGTCATTAGCGCTGGCCGTTCCCATTCCGTCTCGGGCTCCTTGAGGATTTTCATGATACTCACGCCATCACATTTTGAATCTGCAGGCAAACCAACCAATTCGAGTAATGTTGGATAGAGAACTGAAAGATCGACCGGGGTGTCGCAGCGGCTGTCTGCAGCAGTAACTCCCGGTGCGACCACAATGAATGGAATGCGGTTTGTTTTTTCCCAAAGCCCAAATTTTTCAATGTGATCCTTTTCCCCGAGATGAAAGCCGTGGTCCGACCACAGAACAACGATTGTGTTGTCACGGCGCGGGCTCGAATCCAGCGCGTCGAGCACCCTTCCGATCTGGGCGTCAGCGAATCTGCAACAGGCTGCGTAGGCTCGGATGAAATCGTTATAACTGCCGGGAATTTGAGTATTAAGTTTTTTCATTCCCACCCAAAACCATTTCTTTCCACCCATCAATTTCCTGGCACCCTCTGGTAAGTCGGCCCAATCATCTTTCCGTAGAATTGGCATCGGCATGTTGGAGAGCCCCTTGTGATAGGGCGGGGGGGCAAAAAATGGTGAGTGTGGTTTGAAAATTCCACAGGCGAGAAAAAGCGGCTTATCCTTCGGTGGGTTCTTCAGAACCTCTATACAGTAGTCCGCTGTTTTAAAGTCGATGGTATCGTGCTCCTCAGCGGGCCAAGCTCCCCAGTCGGTATTTTGCGAGCCATAAGACAAAGCCAGGTTTAGTTTTTTCGGTGGCATGTTTTGGGCCGCCATGGGTAGAAAGTGATCGAAGGAAGCGTCGTCGTGAAATGCCCCATTAAGATGATGGTGGAAAATCTTCCCTGCACCACGGACAGAGTAGCCGGCATCTTGAAAACGTTGCATGATCGTCTTCCGATTAGGTCTTGCGCCTCGCCAGTCGCTTGCATTGCCGTAGATGCCAGTGGTCGATGGGCGTAAACCAGTCAAGGTCGCCGCACGCGAAGGATTACATGCGGGTGAAATACAATACGCTCGGGTAAATAACATTCCCCGACTGGCAAGGCGTTTAAGGTTTGGGGTCTTGATTGGCGACTTGGGGTCAAGTAACGAGATCCAATCGTTCATGTCGTCAACGGCAATGAAGAGTACATCTGGACGATTCTCAGCCAACGTAGCACGCAGTGGTAGGGTTGTGAGACCAATTGCTAAGACTAGAAGTAATTGTTTCATGTTGAACTGGTGTCCCTCGAGAGATACCCGACACTCTCGATAGTCCGGGTTCACTCTGAATTGAATCAGCGGATGCATAAAGAGCATATTGACTGTTAGGTGCTAGTATTATCAGGTCATTGACCTCTTCGTTTGCTTAGTTGACGTAACGAAATTAAGAATTCGCGTTTTCTTGGGAGATATCTGGCCAAAACAGCGTGGCCAGCATTCCGATGGCAACGGGGCTTAACATCTGAACAATGTGTGGGTAAAAATAGGTGGTGCGTTGCCTGATTTCACTAAATGATGAACAGACAGCAGAAAGCGACTGCTACCGGATTTATTACCGGTTCCCTTCTTCTCTGTAAGCAAGAGGCTAAAATGCTCGTAAGGGAGAGCGCCTCATGTTGGCAGAGGACACATCGTCCATGATCAGTCATGGGACGGTGGAACTCCCATGACTGATCATGGACGGTATTGGTGTTTTATCTCATCACTGCTTGTGATTCAGCATGGTCCGCCGACTCCGATCTGGAGACGATGGAACGACTCCAGATCGGAGTCGGTCCAAGACCTAAGTCGCCTTTGCTGTTGCGTGATCAATATAAAAAGGCACCATTATGGGATTATTTGATGATATAATAAAAAAATTTGCCGATGATGGCTCCGACCAATCGTCGACGACGCGGACCCAGAAAAAGAAACCTTCCAACGGCAAACGAAAGAAAGGCTATACGGCTCCGACTGCCGATGGAACGATTGTGATTGAATACCTCAACTACGCCGGTGACCTGAAACAATTCATTGGTGATCCCAAATCCATCCGGAGAAAAGGCAATCACTTCTCCGTACGGGTGGCGCCGACTTTTAAGCGAATTTCACTGAACCGTTCCAAGACACGCATCCTCAAGGGAGTGGCGGCTCCGGCACAGTTGCCCAAGGAACCGTTGCCAGTGCAAACCACCACCTCGGATACCTCCATCATCCACTACACCAACTGGCAGGGGGTGCAGAAGAAATTCAAAATCATCTCCGGCGTGGTGGATGACAAGGGCGATTTTGTCCGCGTCCGCGTCTCACCCACCTTTCAGTACATCACGCTCAAACGCACCCGTATTGGCAATCCCGAAGCGCTCTTTAAAAAAACTCCGGGGCAGGAACCTGCCACCCCGCACGAGCCCCAACCCGTCGCCGAGGAACCGACTCCGGATACTTCCGGGCAGGTCTCTCTCATCATCACCAGCTGCGGTCTCGGCACCTATGACGCCACTAAAATCATTCAGGAAATCCGGCCGGAATTAGGCACATTCGATACCTATCAATTGATGCGTGATTTCCCGAACACCATCGCGGATAATCTGGCCCCGGATGCAGCTGCTCAGTTCAAGAAACGACTGGAGGATGCTGGGTGCACCGTGGAGATTAAATAGAGAGACCAATCCATAGAATGGATGATTCTGACAAAAAGCCTATTATCGAGAGAGTTTTTACCTTTATTGGGTCCACCGTGGGCTTCATCTGCGGACTAATTGTCGCGGTAGCCTTAGTCGAAAACGGGAATAAAGATGCCACGATCATTGTAATCGGCTTAGTTGCTCCAATCCTCTTCTTTCGATGGGCTGGCCAAAGCATTGGCGAAAAAATTCAATCGATGATGGATGGAGGCAAAACTAAAGTAATCAACCAATTGTCAGAAGCTGCAGTCCCACCAACATTAGAATCTTTCCTGAATGAAAATGAAGCCAGTTGCCCTTCCTGCGGTGGCTTCCTGCGCGAATGGAGTGGCGAAATGCGGTGCTGGGAGTGCGGATACACAGAAGCGGCAGCCATCCCCGAGCCCCTGAATCCCCTCCCTTTTCCTGAGGCTGAGGAAATTGGTGAAGAAATTCCCTCCAAACCAGCTGATAGCTTAAAAAATACAGGGCATACGCTCACGCTAAACAATTCGGGCCCTAACTATTATCGAATTAAGAAAATCATCGCTGAGCTAAGACCCGATCTGAGTACATTCGATATTTACGATATGTTGAAACATGCTCCGCAGACCATCGCGGAGAATCTCCCTGAAGCCACCGCCCAATCGTTCCAGCAAAAACTGGAAGCGGCCGAATGCCAAATCAGCCGGCATTAACAGCCCAAAAAAATTTGTTTTTAATTAACAACCTGAAATTTATCGGGCATTATACCAGAGTATCCAGATGATCATTGGACTGGCATTAATCGGTTTCATTTATGGCGTATGGTACGGTGGCTACTATGCAGATGTAGTGGGCGGCATCTCGGATGATTGGGCGATCGGATCAATATTGGGATGGACATTTGCAGGAGGAATTGCGGGCTGGGTTTTCCAGAATATTCCCAGAGCCTTTTCAAAAAGAGACATCCTACGGAGCATGTGTACCGCCTTGGGATTCCTCTACGGTGTCTGGTTACACCGTCAGGCTATGATCGATGATCATAGTTTCACAATATGGCCTATTTTCGGGTGGTCCATTGTTGGAAACTTTGTGGGACATTTCGTCCATAATGTGTTTGGCAAAGATACGGATGAGAAAATCACCGCACCGGCACCATCAAATCCCAAACAAAAACAAAAAGAGATAAATTCAGAAGAGATAAATTCAGTTCTCGCAACCTATCAATGGAAAAACCCTGATTCACACATTACACAATGGATTCAACCTCGTTCTAACGAACCTGTAAAAATTTATTATACCAACTCTAAAGGGATACAAAAAAATACAGTGGTTAGACCCGACTCGATTAGTCTTACATTTAGAAACAACGTTCTGCTGTTGAAGGTTAAAGTAGACCAATCAAATCAAAGTAAAACACTCAATTTTGAACGAATTCGCAATCCCGAAGTATTGGGTTTTCAAACCACGTCAACCGTAAACCCTGAAGCTCAGGACCCGGAACCACAACAGCCCACGTTACAAGCCCCAGACAAAGATTCCTGCCCTAGTTGCAACAACAGCAACGTCCGCCTCTGGGAAGGCGAATATCGCTGCTGGCATTGTGGTTATATATTAAGCGGACAGGAGCTTGAAATGGAGCCATTACCTCCAACACTTGAGGAACGGGATTTAACTGCTGCAGCTAACCCTCCAAAACTTGAACCTGAAGCCTTTATCGTGGGTAATCTCACAGGGACTGAATTGCTCTACACCCGCAATGATGGCAGTCGTGGGGTGATTTATTTTGATCAGGATTCAATTGAACTTACCGATTCACATGTAACTCTCCAAGCCACAGGAACAACAGCCAGATTTTCCATTCTTCGGGAAAAAGTACTCAATCCTGATGTCCTATCAGCACCTTTGATAACCGAGGATGAAGAGCTCCCTCCAATCCTCGAGCCAACCCAAAGAATTATCGGTGATCCTTCAGGGGATAGATTAGTTTACACGAGGGAAAATGGTGAAGAAGGCCTCATTTTCTTCGAACCTAACTCGTTAGAAATCACGGATGAACGAATCATTGTTAGCCCCTATCATACGGAAGAAGAATACGCCATTGAACGTGTTCGCATAAAAAATCTGCAGGAAATTATCAACCCCACACAAACAGAACTTCCATTGCTGCCACCTACATTACCGGATGTAGCTACCACAGAACTCACCCCCGTTATCCCTACCATCCAGTGGAAACCCGGCACCCGCGTTATTATTGAGGAACTACCAATAGACACCTATGAGGCTACCCAAATCATGCGGCGGCTTAAGCCAACCTTGAACACCTTCGAGGTGCTCGAAGCAGTAAAATCCAAGCCGGAACGGGACCAACTTTTGCAAGGCTACAATCCGGCGATTGCCGAGGATATTAAGAACGACCTTGAAGCTGCGGGATGTACCGTCAGTTTAAAAGTAGTTGAGGATCGCGAAGTCGAAGCAGATCAGGTCACTCCGATTGCCCCCACACAAACGGAAACTCTGGAACCCGAGCCTATATCAGGCCTTACCCCCACCGAGGAAGAGTTCCATGAAATCCGCATGGGCACAGACCGTCACCGCATTTTTGATTTAATAAATAGCGGCGAACTAAACCTAAAAGCCAAAGACAAGCAAGGGTACCCGATCCTACACGGCTGCCAAAGGGCGGCGATCGCCAGTCTTCTTATCGAACGAGGAGCAGACGTGATGGCCTGTGATGATTTAGGGAACTCAGCTCTACACAATTGTGAAGATTCCTCAGTAATGGAAGTCCTTATTGATGCAGAACTACCGGTGGATACCATGAATAAGAACTGGGAAACAGCCCTTCACAAGTGGGTTTTTCGAGGCAGGTTAGCCCCAGTAAAAACTCTAATTCATTTTGGCGCCAATCCCATCCACCCTAACTCTGATGGAGAAACTCCGTTGGAATTGGCTTGGCAAGGATTGGCAAAATACGATGATGGCGAACATGAGCAAATTATTGAATTGCTAAACAAACAGACACTTTAAGTCTGATAGAGGCGATGACATAATAAGTGCCATCACGCATTCACCTGGCTGTTACCAATCTTTCCTTTTCGTCACAAACCACTTGCGTAAACTGTGCCCGTGAGTGAATTCACTGCAGAACTGGTTGGGACTTTTCTTCTGATTCTCTTGGGCGGCAGCGTAAATGCCAATGTGAAGCTCAAGCAAACAACGGGCCATGGCTCGGACTGGATTCTAACCACCATCGGCTGGGGCGCCGCCGTAGCCATCGCAATTTATTCGGTGGTTGCCTATTCGGGGGCCCATTTAAATCCTGCGGTTACATTGGGTATGGCCAGTATTGGCGAACTCGAGCCCCAAAAAATCGTCAGCTATATTGCCGGACAATTTTGTGGGGCCATATTAGGAGCCATTGCCGTTTGGCTGGCTTTCTTACCCCACTGGGAGGCTACTGAGGACACTCAAGCCAAACTCGGTGTTTTTTCGACCGGGCCGGCGATTGACCGGCCGCTTTCCAATTTAGTCACTGAAGGTATCGGAACCTTCGCATTAGTGTTTGGAGTGCTCGCGATTTTTTCCCCCGAAGCCCTCACTCAAGCCCAGGATAATTTAGGCGGAGCGGAAAACGCTGAAGCACTCCAGCAGGAATGGGCATACGGAATTAAACCTCTGTTAGTCGGACTTTTGGTCCTGGTTATAGGTATGGGGCTGGGCGGCCCCACCGGTTATGCCATCAATCCAGCCCGGGATCTGGGTCCGCGTATTGCTCACGCATTGCTGCCCATTGCTGGAAAAGGCGACTCGAACTGGTCCTATGCGTGGATACCTGTCCTGGGCCCGATCATTGGTGGGATTGCTGCCGCCTTTACTTACAAGGCCATCTGGATGAATTAAGACTTACTCCGCGTGAAATACATTCTTGCGCTAGATCAGGGAACGACAAGCTCTAGAAGCATCATCTTTGATAAGACCGGTCGCATCAAAGCCATGGCGCAGAAGGAATTCCCGCAGATTTTCCCCAAACCGGGATGGGTGGAACATGATCCCGAGGCGATCTGGAAAACCCAGCTCGCCACCGCCAAAGCCGCCCTGCGCAAGGCCAAACTCACCGCGAAGCAGATTGCCGCCATCGGTATCACCAACCAGCGAGAAACCACCCTGCTCTGGGATCGCGAAACCGGACGACCGATCCATCACGCCATCGTCTGGCAAGACCGCCGCACGGCTAAGGACTGCGACCGCCTCAAGGCGGCCGGCCACGCCCCGGCCATCCGCCGCAAAACGGGGCTCGTCATCGACGCTTATTTTTCCGCCACTAAAATTGCGTGGCTGCTCAAGCATGTGAAAGGCGCGCGCGCCTTGGCGCGGCAGGGCCGGTTGGCGTTTGGCACCATCGACACCTGGCTCATCTGGAAACTCACCGGCGGCACCATGCACGTCACTGATGCCAGCAACGCCTCGCGCACGATGCTGTACAATCTGCGCACCGGCGACTGGGATGCAGAATTACTGAAGCTGTTCAAGGTTCCTCGCAGCGTGCTGCCCGAGGTGCGCGGCTCGAGTGAAGTCCTGGGCGAAACCAATCTGCTCGGCGGCATAACACCCATTGCCGGCATTGCGGGCGACCAACAGGCCGCCCTCTTCGGCCAATGCTGCACACGCCCCGGCATGGTGAAGAACACCTATGGCACAGGTTGTTTCATGCTCATGCAAACAGGCCCGAAGCCGATTGTATCGAAAAACAATTTGCTCAGCACCGTCGCTTGGCGCATCGGTGGCCGCACGGAGTTTGCACTCGAAGGCAGTATCTTCATCGCCGGTGCGGTAACACAGTGGTTGCGGGATGGCCTCGGCTTTTTCAAGAACGCCACAGAAATCGAAAAGCTTGCCGCCAGTGTGAAAGACAACGGCGACGTCTATCTCGTCCCCGCCTTTGCCGGACTCGGCGCGCCGCATTGGGATCAACACGCGCGCGGCGTCCTCTGCGGCCTCACACGCGGTGCCACCAAGGCGCACATTGCCCGCGCAGCGCTAGAAGGCATCGCCTATCAGGTGCGTGATGTGCTCGCGGCCATGGAGGCCGACGCAGGTCTGCGCCTCAAGGAACTACGCGTGGACGGAGGTGCCAGCGCAAACAATCTGTTGATGCAGTTCCAGAGCGATTTGCTCAACGTACCGGTCGTGCGACCGCGCGTTACCGAAACCACCGCCCTCGGCGCCGCCTACCTCGCCGGCCTAGCCGTAGGCTACTGGCAATCCAAGACCGACATCGCCCAACAATGGCAACAGGACCGCCGGTTTGCTCCCCAGATGAAACCCACCACGCGCCGCACGCTTGTTGCCGGCTGGGACAAAGCACTGAACCGTGCGAAAGATTGGGAGGATTGAACGGCCGAAGGTTGACATTAGCCCTCACTTCAGGCATCCCATCGCCACCGATTTAACCTCAACACAAAGAAAAATATGTCAGACGAAACAATCTACGAAGATATGCTGCCAGTGGGCGTGGGCGAAACCGTGCCGGAATTCAAAATGGAGACGTTCGAGCCCAGCACGGGCCAGTTCGGGGAAGTTAGCCTGGCCGATCTCAAGGCTGACGGCAAATGGACGATTCTGGTTTTTTACCCGGCGGATTTCACCTTCGTGTGCCCCACGGAGCTGGCCGATCTCGCCGCGCAGGATGCCAAGCTCACCGAGCTCGGGGCCAAGGTGATCGGGGTTTCTACCGACACCAAGTTCAGCCACCTCGCCTGGTGCAATGAAGAGAAGCTAATGGACGATGTGAAATACACGCTCGCCGCCGATACCACCGGCGTGGTCTCCAGCCTGTTCGGAGTATACGATGATGCCACCGGCCTCGCCTTGCGCGGCACGTTTGTTATCAGCCCCGAAGGCAAGCTCGTGAGTGCCACCGTAAACTTCTACAACGTGGGCCGCAACATGGAGGAACTCGTGCGCGTGATGGAAGCAAACGTCCACTGCGCCGCCAACCCCGACGAAGCCTGCCCTGCCAAATGGACCCCAGGCGAAAAAACGCTAACCCCCAACGAAGGTATGGTCGGCAACGTCTACGAGGCCCTGAACGGCTAGCACTTAAGCGAAAACAAAATCACTTCGGCGCGGTTTTCCGCGCCGTTTTTTTATGCCAACACAGCCATAATGCGATTGACGCATTGATCGACGCTCAACTGTTCAGTCGGCAAACGTACTTCCGGGGATTCGGGCGCTTCGTAGGGCGAGGAGATACCGGTGAAATCAGAGAGCTCCCCTGCGCGGGCCTTAGCGTAGAGGCCTTTGGTATCGCGTTGTTCGCAAACCTCTAGCGGCGTGCTCACGTGCACCTCGGTAAACCGCCCTAGTGGCATGCCCGCGCGCACCCGGTCGCGATCGGCGCGGAACGGGGAAATAAACGCAACGATCACCAACAATCCGGCATCAGCCATGATGCGAGCAACTTCGCCGATGCGGCGAATATTTTCTACCCGATCATCCGGCGTGAAGCCGAGATCCGAACACAAGCCGCCGCGCACAATGTCGCCATCGAGCACGTAGACATTGCGGCCGGCATCAAAGAGCCGCCGCTCCAGCGCCATGGCGAGGGTACTTTTCCCGGCACCACTCAGGCCGGTGAGCCAAACGATGCGCCCAGGATGGCCATGGCGTTGTTCCCGGTCGACGCGCGCCACATAGCTGGTGATGGACACCGGATCGGACATTAAATCGAAAAGTCCGTGTATTCCGGCTTATACGATTGCGCGGGCGGATGCAGCATGCCGGCGGCGACGGTGGCGTTGGTGCCCGGTTCTACCAGCACAAACGATCCAGTCAACCGATTGGCGGTGTAGCCGTCGTAGGTCAACGGCTTGGCCGTACGGATACGCACTTCGCCGATGTCGTTCATGGCCAGTTCGGCGGTTTCCTCCGGCTCGAATGTTTCGAAATCAATCCGGCTCTCGAGGCTGGTCACCATGGCCTGCACGGTTTGTGTGCCGTGCTTGAGGAAATATTTTTTCCCGGCCGTCAACGGACGCGGATTCATCCAACACACGCGGCCGGCCAGCTCGGCACTGTGCCCGGGCAAGGGGTCGAGGCCGACGATGGTATCGCCGCGGCTAATGTCGAGATCGTCCTCCAAGCGCAGTGTCACGGACTGCGGACAAAAGGCTTCCTCAAGCGGCCCGTCGTAGGTCCAGATTTCCTGGATGCGACTTTTCTGGCCGCTCGGCAGTGCGAGCACTTCCTGACCCACTTTCACAATGCCACCAGCAATCTGGCCGGATAAGCCACGGAAATCGTGCAACGCCGGATCGGTCGGATTGTTCGGGCGATTTACCCATTGCACAGGGAAACGTAGGCCATTCAGATTCCAATCGCTGGCAATGTGCACAGACTCGATATGGCCCAGCAACGTGGGGCCCTCATACCACGGCGTCTTGTCCGAGAAGGTCACCACGTTGTCGCCTTCCAGCGCGCTGATGGGAATGAACTTCACGTCCTTAAACAGATTCAGCTTCGGCAAAAACGCCTCGATACCCTCGCGGATTTCTCGGAAACGTTCCTCGCTCCAATCGACCAAATCCATTTTGTTTACCGCAAACACAATGTGTGGAATGCCCAGCAAAGCGGAGATGTAACTGTGCCGCCGCGTCTGCTCAATCACGCCATTACGCGCATCGACCAATACAATGGACAGGTTTGCCGTGCTTGCACCGGTAACCATGTTACGCGTGTACTCCACATGGCCCGGAGTATCAGCCACGATAAATTTCCGCTTCGGCGTGGCCACATAACGGTAGGCAACATCGATCGTGATACCCTGCTCGCGTTCGGCGCGCAGACCGTCAGTAAGGTTTGCAAGATTGACCTGTCCACCGCCGGTGATATCCGCCGACCGCTCCAACGCCTCCATCTGGTCTTCCATGATGGACTTGGAGTCGTACAGCAACCGCCCGATCAACGTGCTCTTGCCATCATCAACCGAGCCACAGGTATTAAACCGCAGCAGCTCGATGGTTTGTTGCGCGTCGCTCATTCTAAAAATATCCCGCTTTCTTTCGGTCCTCCATCGCCGCCTCGCTGGCTTTGTCGTCGGCGCGGGTGCCGCGCTCGGTGACACGTGCAGCGGCAACCTCGCTGATGATGTCATCGATATCCTCAGCCGGGCTTTCAATCATGCCCGTGGAAATCATGTCCGCAATCGTCCGCACGCGGCAAATCATTTGACGATGCTCCTCCTGATCACTCGGTCGGGCGCCTTCGTAGGGATCCGCCTTACCATTGGCGTCGTGCGCAGGCGGTACCGGCAACCATTGGCCGGCACGGTGAAAGCATTCGCGCTCGTGGCTGAAGTAAATGTTCGGCACCTCCAGTTCCTCTTTCTTGATGTACTCCCACACATCCGTCTCGGTCCAGTTGGAGAGCGGAAACACGCGCATGTTTTCGCCTGGATTCAGTCTGGCATTGTAGAGATTCCAAATTTCCGGCCGCTGATTCTTCGGATCCCATTGGCCGAACGCATCGCGGAAACTAAAGAAGCGCTCCTTCGCCCGCGCCTTTTCCTCGTCGCGCCGCGCGCCGCCGATGCAGCAGTCAAATTGGAATTCCTCAATCGCCCCGAGCAACACAGGAATCTGCAATTGATTACGGCTCACCTGCCCCGGCGTCGGTGTCGCGAGCCCTTTCTCAAACGCCTCATCCACTGTGCGCACGATTAGCTTCGCGCCCAGCTCCTCCGCACGCCGATCGCGAAACTCAATCAGCTCCGGAAATTCATGCCCTGTTTCCACGTTGAGAAACGGCATCGGAATCTCAGAAGGACGGAACGCTTTCTCGGCCAAACGCAGGATGCAGATGGAATCTTTGCCGCCGGAAAACAAAACCGCCGGCCGCTCAAATTCCGCCGCCACCTCGCGCAGCACGTGGATGGCTTCCGTCTCGAGATATGCCAAATGATCCAAGTGATAACTGCTCATTTCGCCTCCACTACCTTTCCACCCCAAGCGGCGTGCAGCCCGCATTCGCGCTTCTCATCCGCCTTAGCCGGATCAAAATAATCCCACTCGTTCGGCAAATTGTGTTCCTTCAAATACGCCTCCATCTGCTCGTCGCTCCAGTAAAAGACCGGGCTGACCTTGAGCGAATTGAAATTATTATCCGGGCTCACAATATCCAGCTCCGCGCGATTCGGATTCTGCACCTTGCGCAGGGCCGTGAGCCACACCGTTGGCGCCAGTTCGGCCATGCCACGCTGGAACGGCTCCAGTTTCATCGCCGTGCTGAACGCCTTGATCGCCTCCTCGTTTTCCTCCGTCAATTCTGGTACGCCACCGTGCACCGCGTCATAATGCGCCGTGGTATACTTCGGTATAAACGCCTGAATGTTCAGGTTCAGCTTTGCCTTCAATTCCTCCGCGTGCTGATAAGTCGCCTCGCGGTTGTAGCCGTGATCCACCCACAGCACGCGGATATCCGGCTGTACCTGCGTGGCGAGATGCAAAATCACCGCCTCATACGGCCGAAAATTCGTCGACACAATCGCGCCACTGCCGCCCTGTCCGGCTTGCCCAATCGCCCACTCTATCACCTCCAGCGGCGACTTGTTACGCAACGTTTCGTTGGCCTGTGCAATTTCTTCTGCTGTCATTGAAAACCTCCTTTGAAGTTAGGCGGCATCCTGCTCGGGCCACACGACGCGCGCGCAAAAATCTCCGAAACGCTCGCTACTTTCCCGCTCAGCTTTAAAGCGGGCAAAAAGACCGCCAAGTTTTTCGGGTAACTCTTCCACCTTTACATTTTGATCATATAACCGCGATAAACGTGTTCCTTCCTCATTACCACCTAAGTATAAGGCATAGATGTTAGCTCGACGCCCGACAAAGCCAAGTTCTGCCATATAAGGTCGCGCGCATCCATTCGGGCAGCCGGTCATTCTTAGAATAACTCGTTCATTACCCAATCCATTATCCTCGAGCAAATTTTCAACTGTCCCTAAAAGATCAGGCAAAAA
>CAJWMQ010000076.1 GCA_913042895.1 uncultured Verrucomicrobiales bacterium
AACAGACAAAAAATATAATTATTATTCAATCACTTTCTAAAACTGCTGGATTAGCAGGCTTAAGAGTAGGTTTTGCTTTTGGTAATGAACAAATTATTACACAAATTAATAAAGTAACTGGGCCTTATGATGTAAATAGTTTTGCAGTTGCAGCAGCTAATGCAGCATTAGATGATCAAGCCTATATTGAGAATTATGTTTCAAAAGTTAAGGAAGCAAGAAATTGGATTAAGAGTAAATTTGAATCACTAGATATTAGACATAACTTCAATGGAGGTAATTATTTTTTAATTTGGCCTAATCAAACACCGCAAGTTTTAGAAAAAGGAATGAAAGAAAACCTTCGGATCTTTCTGAGCGAGAGAGGAAATGGCTTCCACCTCTGACATCAGCAAGTACAGCCAGAACCTTGTGAGTCTCTCTGCTTCCTTGCTGTTGCCCTGCCTGTTGCTCAAGGAGGGGTGCAGGACGAGAACGTCTCTCGCCACGCCCTGCTCAACCTGTGTGCTGGCTGGAGGCGAGACGCCCACAAGGGACGCCAGGCCATCCACAGGCGCGAGAAGAGGAGCCAGGGGGTGTTTCCTTTTTTTCTCCCGAAAAGTTTCCTCCCCCTGCTGAGGGACATCTGTCACAGGGGAAGGATCGTCGCTCCAAGACCAAGGAAGGGGACCTCCTGTGGCTGGATTTCGTGGACGAGCTTGCAAGCAAGGTGGAACAGGACATGCCTGCAACCCTGTCAGACTTTGTTGCGTGTGTCACCGCTGCTTGTGAGTCCGACATCACGGACAAGTGACAGCACAGCAGAGATTGCCAAGTGACTGTAGATCATAGATCGCCACCCCCAAGAGTGAACGCCCAGAGAACATGAAAGAGAGAGAAAAAGACCGCCTCCTCCTGCAGCTGTGGGTGCCGGTGGCGGCCACCACGCCGAGCTTGAAATTCTCCGTTGCCCTGATCAGGCCGCTTTTGTATGCCGCGAGCAAGGCGAAGAGGATTCCAAAGGTCAACCCAGCCGCCTGCGCAACGATCCCCGGATAGACCCTTTCCATAAACGCTGAAATCCCTCCGATGAATAATCCCTGCAAGACCGCATAAATCGGCGCGGTCACCGGCGCCCAACGGGGCTTGAAAATTGTAGCCATGGCGAAGATGAGCCCCCCAATGGCGCCGCCGATCGTAAGCAACCCAACCGGCCCAGAAACAACCAGCTGCCCATCGGCCCCCGGGCTGAAGACCATGCTCCAGGTCATCGAAGCGGAAATGAGTAAAAGTAAAAGCAGGGCCCCAGTCTTGTGTACCGTGCCCATGAGCGTCATCCGATCTTCACCTGTAAGATCAATATGACGGGTAAACGTATTATCGTTGAGTGCGGGATTTGCTGTTCTCATCATAATGTTCCTCCTAGTTTCGATTGCATGAACAACGCGCGGGAACTAATGCTTAACACATCATACTCTTTTCGTCCATCCCCTCCTTTTGCCTCGCCAGTCGCCAAAGGCTCCGCCACCATCGACGTCTATGGCTGATGCGCCTTATCTGACTGCGCCGGTGAAAAGTAAGGAGCTGCCCAAGGGCATCCCGTACATTATCGGCAACGAGGCGGCCGAACGATATTCGTTCTACGGCATGAAAGCCATTTTGGTCATTTTCATGACCAAATACCTGATGGACTCCGACGGCGCGCGCGCGCCGATGTCCGAGACGGAGGCCACCACTTGGTTTCACCTGTTCAACAGTGCGGTGTATTTTACGCCGTTGCTGGGCGCCATCGTGGCGGATGCGTTTTTCGGCAAATACAAAACCATCGTCAGCCTCTCGGTTGTGTACTGCCTGGGCCACCTCGCGTTGGCGTTGGATGAAACCCGCCTCGGCCTAGCCGTTGGCCTCACGCTAATCGCCATTGGCGCAGGCGGCATCAAACCTTGTGTCTCGGCGCATGTGGGGGATCAATTCGGCAAATCCAACGGGCATTTGCTCACCAAGATTTTTGGGTGGTTTTATTTCTCCATCAACCTTGGCGCGTTTGCCTCGCAGATCATGACGCCGATCCTACTCGACCGCTTCGGGCCGCACATTGCCTTCGGCGTGCCAGGGGGGTTGATGCTGCTGGCCACCATTGTGTTTTGGATGGGGCGGCGCGAATTCGTGCATATCCCAGCCGGCGGCATGGATTTCCTGCGGGAAACCTTTAGCAAAGAAGGCCTCAAGATCATTGGTCGCCTGTGCATCATCTACCTGTTTGTGGCGGTGTTCTGGGCGCTCTTTGACCAATCCGGCTCCAAGTGGGTGCTCCAGGCCGACCGCATGGACCGCAACTGGTTGGGCATCGAATGGCTCCCCTCGCAGATCAACGCCATCAACCCGATCATGATCATGGTGTTCATCCCGATCTTCGCGTGGCTGATTTATCCGGGCCTGAACAAGGTGTTCCCGCTCACACCCCTGCGCAAAATTGGCATCGGCTTTTTCGTGGCAGTGCCGTCCTTTCTTATTCCCGCGTGGATCGAGTTGCAAATCAACGGCGGCCATTTACCTAACATTATTTGGCAACTGCTCGCCTATGTTTTTCTGACCGCCGCTGAGGTATTCATCTCCATTACCGCGCTGGAGTTTTCCTACACACAAGCACCGAAGAAAATGAAGTCGCTCATTCTGGGCTTCTTCCTGATGTCTGTCTCCATGGGCAATCTCTTCACTGCGGGCGTGAATCATTTCATCCAAAACGAATCTCCCGGCTTCAAGCCGGATGTGAAGGGAACCTACGTCGTGCGCCTGAGTGCCACCGATGGAGAGGCGACAGTGAATCGGGAAATTACCATCAATGCGGTGGAAGAATTGCCGGAAGACCAAGCGCCCTCGCAGGAGAAGCGTAAGCCCTCGGTTGACGCCGGCCACTTCCGCGCGGTGCCGGCCGGGGAATTGGTCCGTATGTATGGAACAGCGTCCAAGGGGGATTACAATGGCGCCTTCCAGTACAGCTGGAATTGGGTGCAGCTGCCGGAGGACAGCAAGCTGAACGCCGCAGCTTTAAAGCTAGCAAATACCCGCAACCCGCATTTCACGCCTGATGTAGAAGGCAACTACGAGTTGGAATTTACCGTGCAAGTCGGCGACAGCGAGGAGGCCACCGCCTCCAGCACCGTTGTGCTGCAAGTGACCAATGAAAACCTTCCGCCCGTGGTGCAGGCTGATGAAAACGCCACCGTGGCCATCGGCAAAACCGCCGCGCTCCGGGGCATGGGCTCGTTCGATCCCAACGGCGACGAGCTCTCCTATGCGTGGTCTGTGGTGTCGGCTCCGGACGGCAGTAAAGTGACCACCGAATCCCTCACCGGCCGCCAATTTGCCGGGCCGTCCAGCAAGTTGAAAGGGCCCTATTATTACCTCTTTTTCGCCGGAGCCATGCTGTTAGCCGCACTTCTGTTTATTCCGGTAGCGCGGTGGTATCAGCCCAAGGAATACCTGCAGGACGAAGCTGATGATGCTGGCTCGGACGCAAATGATACCGATTCGGATATAACGGAAGACGGTCCTAGGGCCAAACCGGAGTAAAAAAGACCGTTTTCCCGGAAAAGACCTATTGACACCATGGGGCGTTTCTGGTTCCATCCCGTCCCTTTTCTCGGATTTTTGGCTTATGTATGCAGTATTTGAAACCGGCGGCAAACAGTACCGCGCTTCATCGGGTGATCTCCTGAAAGTGGAGAAACTCGACACTGAAAATGGCGCTTCCGTGACGTTTGACCGCGTGTTGCTCGTTAATAACGAAGGCAAAGTCACCGTGGGCGCGCCTACCGTGGCCAACGCCTCAGTGACCGCTGAGGTGGTCGACGCCGAGCGCAAAGACAAAAAAATCCTCATCTTCAAGATGAAACGGCGCAAGACCTACCGCCTGAAGAAAGGCCACCGGCAACGCCATTCGATTGTAAAAATTACCGGCATCAACGCCTAACCCAGAACACACCATGGCACATAAAAAAGGACAAGGTTCCTCCAAGAACGGCCGCGACAGCCACAGCAAACGCCTCGGCCTCAAGCGCGGCAACCAACAACTTGTCGAAGCCGGCACCATCATCGTGCGCCAGCGCGGCACCCAGCATTTCCCCGGGGAAAACGTCGGCATCGGCCGCGACCACACGCTGTTCGCTCTGGCCACCGGTCGCATCCGTTTCGACCGCAACCGCGGCAAGAGCCGGGTGAATGTGGATCCGGTTGAGGTCGTGCAAGGCTAACCCCTCGGCGATACCAATTTCACGGGCGAGGTTCTAGCCTCGCCTTTTTTATTGCCGCCCCAATTATTACGTCATGTTCATTGATCAGGTGAAAATCTACGCCCGCGCCGGCCACGGTGGTGCCGGTTGCGTGTCCTTTCGCCGGGAGGCCTTCGTGCCCAAGGGCGGACCCGATGGCGGCAATGGAGGCCGCGGCGGTAACGTGATTCTTGAAGCCAGTCACGACCTGAACAATCTTATCGCACAGTTTTATGTCCCGCGCCTGATCGCCAAAAACGGCAACGGTGGAGAAGGCCAAAAAAAGAGCGGGCACGCCGGCAAAGATCTCCTCATCAAGGTGCCCTGCGGCACGGTTGTCTGGAAATTGCCCGATCCGGATCCCGAACCGGACGATCCCGAGCCCCAGCTCGTCCAAGACGCTGGCGGAGAACAGGCGTTGGTGATTGATTTCGACTCCATGGAAGAGGAAGCCGAAGAGGAGGATGAATCCGAAACCCCAAAGCTCGCCATCGGCGAAGACGCAGAGATGATCACCGACCTCACCGAGGACGGCCAGCAGTTTGTCCTCTGCACCGGCGGCCGTGGCGGCAAGGGCAATCATCACTTTACCACCTCCACCAATCAGGCCCCACGCCATGCCCAGCCAGGCGAAGCCGGCACGGAAGGACATTACCTGTTCGAGCTCCGCATGGTCGCCGAGATCGGACTGGTCGGCTATCCCAACGCCGGTAAGAGCACCCTGCTCAACGCCATTTCCCACGCCAAACCCAAGATCGCCCCGTACCCCTTCACCACCCTGCACCCGCAGATCGGCGTGGTGGAAATGGATGGTTGGGAACGCTACACCGTGTGCGACATCCCCGGCATCATCGAGGGCGCCCATAACAACGTCGGTCTCGGCCACGAATTCCTCCGCCACATCCGCCGCTGCGGCACCCTCTGCCTCATCCTCGACATGGCCGGCATCGATGACCGCAAGCCGTGGGACGATTACGAAAAACTTCTGTTCGAGCTAGGGCAATACGATCCGGAGATGCTCAACAAACCGCACTTGGTCGCCGCCAACAAAATGGACGAGGACGCCGCCGGCCCAAACTTGGAGGAATTTCGCAAACGCTTCCCCAAGGTGGAAATCCTCGAAATCATGGCCGCCATCGACGAAGGTGTGCCGGAGCTGAAGGAACGTTTCCGTCAAGCCGCCCGTGGCTAAACACTTTCACCCACTCTCTATTTCCCCTATCCTCCGCGCCCCATGTTACGAGCTGGTATTGTTGGGCTGCCAAATGTCGGTAAATCCACGCTGTTTAATGCGCTAACCCGCACGCGCAAGGCGGAGTCGGCCAATTACCCGTTTTGCACAATCGACCCCAATGTCGGCGTGGTAATGGTGCCTGATGCCCGGCTCAAGCCGCTGGCGGCGATTGAGGCTTCGGCGGAGATCATCCCGGCCGCGGTGGAGTTTGTGGACATCGCCGGGCTAGTGGCCGGTGCCTCGCAGGGCGAAGGCATGGGCAACCAGTTCCTCAGCCACATTCGCGAAGTAGATGCGGTGGTGCAGGTAGTGCGCTGCTTTGAGGATAGTGAAATCCATCATGTCGCCGGCAACGTCGATCCGGTGCGCGATATTGAAACGATCACCACCGAGTTGATTCTGTCCGATTTGGACAGTCTGCGCCGGCAGATGCCCAAGCTAGAGAAGGACGCTAAACGCGGTGACAAGGAGGCCGCCGCCAAATTCGCGCTTGCCCAAAAGCTGGAACCGCATTTGGACGCCGGCAAACCGGCCATCACGTTTGAGCTGGAGGAAGAGGAGCAACCGATCGCTAAATCCCTGTTCCTGCTCACCGCCAAGCCGACCATATTCGCTGCCAATGTGCAGGATGGCGACCTTGCCACGGCCGACAGCAATCCCCATGTGGAAACCGTGCGCGCCTACGGCCGCGAACATCACGGCTGCGAAACGGTGGTCATCAGCGCCCAGATCGAGAGCGAGCTGGCCGACCTCGATGAAGACGAGGCGAAAGAATTTCTGGCCGATCTCGGCGTCGAGGAAAGCGGCGTGGGTCTACTGATTCGGGCCGCCTATCATTTGCTCGGGCTTCGCACTTACTTCACTTGCGGCCCGAAGGAGACGCGCGCGTGGACCATTCACATCGGCGACACCGCCCCACAGGCCGCCGGCGTGATCCACACCGATTTCGAGCGCGGCTTCATCAAGGCCGAGACTGTTGGTTACGAAGATCTGATCGCCAACGGCTCGGTGCTGGGCGCCAAGGAAAAAGGACTCTATCGGCAGGAAGGTAAGGACTACGTGGTGCAGGACGGCGACGTGATCTTGTTCAAGTTCAACGTGTAATTTCCCGCGGCAAGCGCGTTATTCGTTAAACCCCTTGGGACGCGTGGCCGATTCGCAGCAGGCCTCCTCCGAGGCCCGGCGGGCTTGGCGCTGGCCAGGCGAAGTATCCAAGAACAGCACAAAATCCATCGTTGCGCCGGCCGTGCCGCGTTCGCGCACAAACTTGTTCATGATCCCAACCGGCGTCACCACGCTTTTTCCGAGCACCGGTTCGAGATCAAACTTCAACTTGTCCCCGAAGGAATAGTAAAGCAGCTCACTGCACACCAGTTTGCTTTCATCGGAAAAATCAAAGCCGAAATCGTACGGGCGCCCGTGATAGCGGAAGGCATTACGGAGGACCTCCGCCCGTTGCGCATCGGTCAACCGCGGCCGCAACACGGCCACGTAATCTGCGTGCATAGAATGTTCGGCACTGGTGAACACTACGCCCTCGCTCATAGCCTCGAGGATCACGCGAGGTTGCCCGTGTTCCGGCCGTTGATGCGCCTCGCGGGCTTCGGCGTCCAGCGCGTCGTACTCGATGCCGAGCGCCTCCAGTTCTTTGGGCGTACCCACATACAATGCGCAGTGCGGCCAAAAGCCCGGCAGGAAGGCATTAGACAAATACCAGTTGCGCCGCTCGAGAATGATATCGCCCGGTTGCAGCTGGGTGCGCGCCAGTGTAAGCCGCACCAGTTCTCTCGAAATAAATGGGTCCCGCCGAACAATGCGCGTATCGCCCATGAAGGTAGCCATCATTTTTTGGGCCTCATAAAACGGCACATGGACATCCTGCTCCAGCCGCCGGCCAATCCATGAAAACCACGCGCGCACCGGATTAAGCGCAGTATTCTGCACGGCCTTCTGCCCGCGGGTAATTCGGCTGGCCACCCATTCAAAATCTGGACCTGCCACACCCTCACGCCGCCACCGGCCGGCGTGCGTTTCAAAATACTTGCCGTAGGTATCGTACAACGCCAAGTGATGCTGATCGGTCACGCTGTGATAGACCATCTCAAATTGGTCGGGCTCCAGCCAACCCGGTTCGCCTTCGTTGAGCTTGGACCGCGCGGACTCGTTATCGCGATATTTCGCCACGAAGGTCAACCCCGCTTCCAACGCCACGGCCGCCGCCCCGTACCCGATCAGGAAACACCGGTCGCGCAAGGCATCGCCCTGCACTTTCTTGAACCCAATATAAACGCGCGTCAGATGCAGCAGATCTTTGCGGTAGCCCATGTAGCGAATAAACAAATGTCGAATCGCGCGACTTTCGTCCGGCAGATACTCAGCTTCGCCTCCGTCGTTTCCGTTGCGTTCCATGCGGACGACGATCTGCGCGTGCAGGGCATCGGCATCTGCCCGCAATGCGTCCATGCCTTTCGCGAGTTTTTTGAGCCGCAATTCATCGCGCTGAAGTTGCTGTTCGAGTTCCGCCGCCGGCAACTCGGCGAGCAACGAGTGGGCGTTATCAAAGGGGCTCGGCGGCGGCATGGTTAATCGGCCGAAATAAAAACTGCCTACGCACAACACCAGCGCGCCCGCCCCTAGCAAGGCCGGCCGCATCCAGCCGGGCAAAGGCCGCGTGTTTTTGGATCGGCTCTTCAGCCATCGCCCAATGATCACCAATGAACCGACGACCGCGCCCAGTGCCATACCTCCCACCAGCCATCGCCACCACGCGGGCAAGGTGGCTGTTGGGTTATCCCGAAAAGCCAACCCCACCAGCAACACCCCCAGTCCGGCGGTAAAGCCAAGTGTAGTGCGGCCTGAATTCCATTCCCAACGCGCGCCAGCCCGCCACAAGACCTGCAGCCAACCCAGCCCCACGGCCGCCACCACCGTGCCCCACCAAAGCCGCCAGCCTAGCACTGAGGAATGCACCCGCCACGGCTCCGCCCACACCAGCATTTGATAAAAGATCTGCGACGATGCCACAAATCCCAGCGCCACTCGGCCCAGACGTGTGAGCGGTGAATTTAACGGATGAGACATCCGGGCAAACGCCGCGCCAGTGAAAACGCCGAACGCACAAAACCCCAGTTGCCCCATCGGCGAAGGAAAACGCCCCATAAAAAACCCTACCAACAGCAGGAGCAATAGCACCAAGGCCGCACTCCATTGCACTAGTGCGTACCAAGGTCGCCAGCCTTTGGGGGAAGAGGTTGAAGACCCGCGTTCGCTCATGCCTTAAGCCTAAGCGATTGGCGGCCGTTACTCCACCGCTTTCTGAATGGCCTGTAACACGAGCCTAATGCGGGTCTCGTTCAATTGCGCCTCGGCGAACCACGCCACTACCTTGCCCTCATATTGGCCGGTCAAATCCTTGACCTTCAGAAACGCCACCGCCTGACTAGGTTTGAGGTCGGAATTAAACTCCGCCACTGACAGGGACACAGTCACCATCAGGACCAGAAGGAACAGGTGAATTCGCGTCACCCCATCGTAGAGCTTTGCCTACGGCTGACAACCCCTTAACATCCGTCCCGATGAAATTCTGCCTCAACACCAGCACCATCAAGCCCCAGCCTTTATTGAAGAAAATCGAACTGGCTGGCCAAGCCGGGTACGACGGCATCGAGCTGTGGATTAACGATGTCTATGATTTCATTGGACGCGGCGGTGATGTGCGCGAAGTGGAACAAGCGCTGGCCGACCACGGCCTCATCGTCCCCAGCATGATCGCCATCCGTCAATGGGGCGACATGGATGGCTGGGAATACCAACTCGTCAAAGACGAAGCTCATCGCCGATTCGCTCTCGCCGCCCGGCTAGGTGCGCCGTACATCGTGGCCACCCCGCCGCTGGAACTCGCCCGGCAGGATCATCTGCCTGAACGCTACGTAGACCTCCTAGATATCGGCAGACAGGAAGGCATTCGCCCCACCTTCGAGTACATCAGCTTTTTCAAGAGCGTCTATAACCTCGCCGATGCTTGGGACATTGTGCAGGAAGCTGACGATCCCGATTCCACCATCATTCTCGACGCCTTTCACAACTGGAACAGCAACTCCACTCTCGACGATCTACGCGCCATTCCGCTGGCGAAGATCAGTCATTATCACATCGACGACGCCCATCCGGACATCGCCCCCACCGAACAAAAGGACCCGGACCGCGTCATGCTCGGTGAAGGCCAAATCGATCTCGCCGCCGAACTGGCCGTGCTGAAAGAAAAAGGCTACGACCGCACCATGAGCCTGGAACTTTTCAATGCCGACCTCTGGGAACAGGATCCCCTGGATATCATCTCCAACGGTCTAGCCAAAATGAAAACTCTCTGGGCCGAAGCCTAGCGGAAGTAGTAGAGCATAAACACCGCACACGCGGCCAATAATCCCGCCCAAAAAAGATCCTCCCGAAGGAAGCTGTAGGCGCGACCTTTCGCCGCCGCTGAGAGCACCAACTTAAAGAGTGAGTCCAGAAACATCATAAACGTCCAAATCGCCGCCAGGATCCCGGCGGAAATCGGGGCAATTATGTTGCTGGTCATGAGGACGGCCAGCAAAATGAAAATCAACAACGAGCCCAGTAGCTTCATTCCAAAGTGCTGCAGGTCCGTATCACGCATCAGCTTCAGTCCCACCCAAGTGTACTTACCTTTCTCCTCGTCCTGCTGAGTAAACTGGCTGGCGATTACATTGGCCAGCACCGCGCACACAAACGCCACAAACACGCTGTGAAACGCATTCAATGTTGGTCCCAAATGCCGGAGCAGTTGCTTGCCCAAATCGCTGCCGCCCTCTACGAATCCCGCATAGGCTCCGGGCAATAGGTAGGACACCGCGACCCCGGTAAGAATGGAAACCAACCCTGCCGTCGGGGTAGAACGACTCCAGAGCATACCCATGATGAACGCCGCCACCAACCCCGATACGAGCTTGGCTTGATGCCCGAGCACGTAGTTCATGAAAGGCTCATTAGTGTTGGGGTCAAACACCATAATTGTCAGCCCCGCCGAGCCCAGCACCAGCAGGCCAATGACCCATTTGCCCAGTCGAACCAGTTTTTTGTCATCCGCATCCGGATTCACAAACCGCTTGTAGCCATCAAAAGTAATCAGGGTGGCGGCTGAGTTCATCATGGAATCCACACTGGACAAAATGGCACCAATCAATCCTGCCGCCACCAAACCAACCAATCCCGGGACGGCAAGCGGTGCCACAACCTCGCGCATTAACATCGGGAAGGCAGTGTCTCCAGCCAACTGCACCCCCGGCATGATTTGCTGGAAAAGATAGTAGGCGGCTATGCCCGTGCCGATGGAGATGAAGGGAATCAGCAGCTTCACGAAGCCGGCCGTGATAATGCCTGTGCGCGCGTCTTTGAGGGAACGCGCCGCCAACGCCCGTTGAACGATAAACTGGTTGGCTCCCCAATAATAAAAATGCAGCACCAACACCCCCGATAACATGCCACTCCAAGGGTGACGCGGATCATCCATCGGTTTGTACAGGTGCATGAGATCCTTGCCGGGCACAATGTCTTTCAGTTTGTTTTGGTCAAACTCCATCATGATGCCCCAGCTCCCGATCAGGTTATGGTTAAACGTGCACCATGCCACGATCAACATGCCTAACAGAATCAGCGCCGACTGAATCACGTCGGTAATGATCACAGCACGCAAACCGCCTAAGATCGTGTACAGTCCCGTCACTACAGCCATGATTAGAATCCCCCAGATGTAGAGCTTGCGATCCACCTCCACGCGTTTGTAGGAAGACCAGCGTTCTTGCAGCTCGGACTGCTCCGCCAAAATGGCATCCTTTAGCGACTCCGGCGGTCCACGGTTCGGGTTCAATTCCTGCCAAGCCGCCGTGAGGCCGGTCGCCTCCAGTCCATGGGAATTGGTCGCGGAATGAATAGCATCCAGCCGTTCCTTAATCTGCGTGATATCAGCCGCCCGCTTTGCGGTGGCCTCATCATTATCCAAATCCTTCAGCTTCCCCCCATTCTCCAACTGCGAAGCAAACTGAGCTTCCTGAATCTCGGCTTCATCAACCATGAGGATATTGACCGCGCGCGATCCGAGGTAAAAAGCAGGCAACATCATCACCATCACAATGATCGTCACCATGATCACCGCATATGCCACCCGGCTGCGGTCATCAAACCGTTTGCTCAGGTAATCGGACAGCGTGAAAATGTGCAGTTTGCGGTAAACCGGCAGGAAAAAATAACACAGCAACAACAAACCCGCGATCGCCGTAATCTCTAAGTGGCTGATCACGAACCCTGCCCCGAAGCCCACCGCCATCATTCCCACCATGTGGTTGGCAGAAACATTTGAACCGAAGATGGAGCCCGCCACGGCCCACCACGGCGTGTCCTTGCCGGCCAGAAAATAATCCTGCGCCGAGCCGTCCTCATGGCGGCCCGCCCACAAGCCAATCGCCATCACGCCCAGCAACAGGCCAAAAAACACCACGAAATCTACTGTCGTCAAAATGCCGTCCATAGCGGTCGCGCGTGCGCACCCTGCATGAAATTCGGGGGGATTCCAATGGCAAAAAACCTTGCCCCAGACCGTCTGGTGGACCAGTTTTGCCCTCACCACTTGATGATGAAACGTATTTTGCTTTCCCTCTTAGCGCTGGTTCCCGTCCTAGCTTCCGCACAAACTCCACAATGGATCTGGCCGGATCGGTCTGAGAAAAACGAGACCGTCTACTTTCGCAAAGCTTTTGACCTGCCCGCCGGCAAAATCCAAAAGGCCCAGTTGATCGCCACCTGTGACAATGGCTTCTCCGCGCACATCAATGGGAAACCGGCCCTCGCCGGCAACGAGTGGAATAATAAGTACGCCAAAGACATTACCAAGCTGCTGACTCCAGGAAACAACGTCATCGCAGTCGAAGGCCGCAATCAAGGTGGTATCGCTGGTTTTGTGGCTCAGTTAGAAGTAACCATTGCGGGTAAGAAAACTACGCTGGTCACCGACACCTCCTGGGAGGCAACCCGCACCTTTTTCGGCCAATGGAAAGCCGGCAAGGGATCTGACTGGAGCAAGACCATCGCCACCGGCAAGATGGGCGACGGCCCGTGGGGCAACGTATTTACCGGCGCGGCGCGCGGCAGCGATGCCCCTGGCGATGGCGGCGCGATCAAGGTAGCCGAAGGCTTCCAAGCCGATCTTCTCTACACCGTGCCCAAAGGCGACCAGGGCTCGTGGGTGGCCATTTGCGCCGATGACAAAGGCCGCCTGATTGCTAGTGATCAGGGCAACAAGGGCCTGTACCGTATCGACCCGCGCGGCGAGGAGATCAAGGTGGAGAAACTCAACATCAATATCTCCAGCGCCCAAGGACTGCTCTACGCCCACGGCGCGCTCTGGGTAAACATAAACGGTGGCGGTGCCTCCGGCGTCCATCGTCTCACCGATACCAATGGTGATGATCAGTTTGATAAAGACGAACACATCATGCCCCTGCGCGCCGGTGGCGAGCACGGCCCACACGGTCTGGTGCTCAGTCCGGATGGACAGCACATTTACATGGTGGCCGGCAATATGACGCCCCTGCCTCAGGACAAGTTTGCCCATTCGCTAGCTCCCACCAATTGGAGTGAGGATCATCTGCTCAAGCGTCTACCCGATGCCCGCGGCCACGCCCGCAACATTCGAGCTCCCGGCGGCTGGATCGCCCGCTTCGATAAGAATGGCAAAAACTGGGAGACCGTCGCCATGGGTTTCCGCAATACCTACGATCTCGCCTTTAACGTCGACGGCGAACTGTTCGCCTACGATTCGGACATGGAATGGGACGCCGGCACCCCTTGGTATCGGCCCACCCGTTTTTACCACGTCACCAGCGGAGCCGATTTCGGCTGGCGTACCGGCACCGGCAAGTGGCCGCAATGGTATCCCGACTGCCTGCCCGGCGCCTACGGCATCGGCCCAGGCTCACCCGTGGGTGTGGTCTCCGGCCTCGGCGCGAAGTTTCCCGCCAAATATCAAAAAGCCATCTACTGTCTTGACTGGACCTACGGCACGATGTCCGCCATGCACGTAACGGCTGAAGGCGCCTCGTACACCGCCACGCGTGAGGAATTTGTCGCCAGCTCAAAGCTGCGCATGACCGATGCCGCGATCAACCCGAAGGATGGCGCGATGTATTTCACTGTGGGCGGTCGCGGTGGCCAAAGCGCGCTCTACCGCGTCACCTACACCGGTAAGGATGGCACCGAGCCCGTGAAGACCCAGTCCCCCCATGCCGATACTCGCCAGATAAGGCGGGAATTGGAATCTCTCCACAAACTTCAGGCCGGGGCAGTCGTCAAGGCTTGGAAATATCTCGGCCATGCCGACCGCCATATCCGCTGGGCAGCCC
>CAJWMQ010000077.1 GCA_913042895.1 uncultured Verrucomicrobiales bacterium
TAAAGGAAAAAAACGCCCACTCAATTTTTGGTGGTATCGCGGATGAATTGGCCAAGGACGGCATTACGCTGATCGAAGCCACGCCCTGGCTTCAACCCGCCATGCCGCAGACCGGCTTTCGACTCGGGCCTGAACCCGATGTCGCCCTGCAGGCTGATATCGAATATGGCCTGCGTATTGCCAAGGAGGTAAGCAAGCTGGAGATCGGCCAATCGGTGATCGTCAAGGAAGGCACGGTGCTGGCCGTGGAGGGCTTTGAGGGTACGGACCGTTGCCTGCAACGCGGCGGGGAACTGGCCGGAAAAAATGGCGGCGCGGTGGCGGTGAAGGTGGCCAAGGAGAACCACGATTTGCGCTTCGATATTCCTTGCCTCGGCGAAAGGACTCTGGAAACCTGCGCCTCCGCCGGTATTCGGGTGATTGCCTTTGAGGCCGGCCGTACATTGTTACTGGATCGCGAAGCTGTGGAGGCACTAGCTCAACGCCACAAGATTACCGTTACCGCCGTTTGACGCATCATGCTGAATTCATTTGAACTGCTCGGATACATTTCCGCCGACTTAAGCAACCGTATCCTGTCCGACTCGGCCGAGGACAACCGCGAAGTCTACGATGCTACCCTCGCCGGTGTGGCCAAGCTTCGCCGCATGCGGCCGCAGTTTCTCAAGAGCCAGCCCAAGCCTGCGCGCCACAAGCTGCTGATCGAATCGCTGAAGCGCCCGGCTTTTGAGGAGGTGGCCTCTCAACTCTTGCGTGGATGGCTGATCAAGCATCAGCAAAGGATGCTCACCGAGTTCCTTGATGCCCTGAAAATCGAGCATGAAGACGGCGTAGTGGAGGATCTGCCGGAGACCATCACCGACGATGCCCTGGAATCAGCAATCAGCGGTCTCTTGGCCCAGCACGACAAGGAAATCGTGATCCTTTACCTACACGCATTCCATAGCATGAACGACGCAGGCTGGAGCAATCTGGAGACAGCGCTCGACTCGGACGAGCGGATCCAATTCTCCTAAAGGCCCGTTTCGGCTATTTTTTTTCAAAAAAGGGCTTTTATCCACCCTCAGCATCAGTATTCTATCGCGCCTTCAGGTAGGGATTATTTGCAAATGGAACCTCAAGGCGATATCGCTCTAATTGGTCTGGCCGTTATGGGCCGGAATTTGATTCTGAATATGAACGACCACGGCTTCACCGTCGTGGCCTACAATCGTACCGCCGCCAAGGTGGATGAGTTTATGGCCGGCGAAGCGGCTGGCACAAATATCATTGGAGCCCGCTCCATTCCGGAGATGGTCGCCAACCTCAAACGCCCGCGCCGCGTGATGATGCTCGTGAAGGCTGGTCAGCCCGTGGATGACTTTATCGATCAACTCCTCCCCTACCTAGAGCCCGGTGACATTATCATTGATGGCGGAAACTCCCTTTACGAGGACAGCATTCGCCGCACGAAATATGTGGAATCGCGCGGCCTACATTTCATTGGCACAGGCGTTTCCGGCGGGGAAGAAGGCGCCCGCACTGGCCCATCCATAATGCCCGGCGGCTCCGAAGCGGCCTGGCCTTATGTGAAAAATATTTTCCAAGCCATCTCTGCCAAGATGGAAGATGGTGCTCCTTGCTGTGACTGGGTGGGGGCCAATGGCGCCGGGCATTATGTAAAAATGGTGCACAACGGCATTGAGTACGGCGATATGCAGTTGATCTGCGAAGCCTACAACCTCATGAAAAACGGCCTTGGCATGAGCGCCGATGAAATGCACGCCGTGTTCAAGGAATGGAACGAAGGTGACCTCGACTCCTACCTCATCGAAATCACCCGCGACATCCTCGGCTACAAGGATGAGAACGGCGAACCGCTCGTCGAAAAAATCCTCGATACCGCCGGCCAAAAAGGCACCGGCAAATGGACCGTGATCAATTCCGCCGAGCTTGGCATGCCCACCACCTTAATTGCCGAAGCCGTATTTGCCCGCTGCATCTCCGCAATCAAGGACGATCGCATCAAGGCCTCCGCCAAACTGCGCGGCCCCAAGCCCTCCATAACACGTGACAAGGCGAATTTCATAGAGGACATTCGTTGCGCCTTATACGCCTCCAAGATTGTCAGCTACGCCCAGGGTTTCATGCTTATGCGCGCGGCCGCGAAGGAGTACGGCTGGAAACTCAACTACGGCAACATCGCCCTCATGTGGCGCGGCGGCTGCATTATTCGCAGCGCTTTCCTCGGCAAGATTAAGGATGCCTACGATAAGCATCCGCGCCTGCAAAACCTGTTGCTCGACACCTTTTTCAAGCGCGCCATTCGCCAAAGCCAAAAAGGTTGGCGCAATGTCGTTGCCGTAGCCGCCAAGCGCGGTATCCCCGTGCCCGCCATCAGCACGGCACTGGCGTTTTTCGACAGCTACCGCACCGAGCAATTGCCTGCCAATCTACTGCAGGCGCAGCGAGATTATTTCGGCGCGCACACCTATGAGCGAATTGATAAACCGCGCGGTGAATTCTTCCATACCAACTGGACCGGACGTGGTGGCGACGTATCTTCCTCTACCTACAACGCCTAACCATGAGCGATCCCGCACAGGTGTTACGCGACTTTGCGCCAACCAAGGAATTCTTCGTCGGCATTGATTCGGATGGCTGCGTGTTTGATTCCATGGAAATCAAACATCAGGAATGTTTTGCCCCGATGTTCATCAAGCACTACGCGCTGCAGGCAGCCAGCAAATACGCCCGCGAAGTGTGGACCTTTGTGAACCTCTACTCCAAAACGCGCGGCTGCAACCGTTTCCACGCCGTTATTCGAGCGCTTGATTTACTACGAACCCGCAAGGAAGTGCAGGCGCGCGGCGTGGAGGTGCCCAGTTTCCCTGCCCTGCTCGAATGGGTGGAACGCGAAAGCAAACTCGGCAATGCCACGCTGGATGCTGAAGTGACCGGCGGAAATGAAGCCCTCGTCCCGGTCAAAACCTGGAGCGATGCGGTGAATGCCAGCGTAAAGGACATCGTACACGGTGTGCCGCCCTTTCCGCTCGTGTGCGAAACGCTGACCCAAGCCAACACGCAGGCTGACTGCATGGTGATTTCACAAACGCCAGTGGACGCCCTTAAACGCGAGTGGAACGAAAATAACATCCGCCAATTTGTGCAGATCATTGCAGGCCAAGAAATGGGAACCAAAACCGAGCATCTCGCCTTGGCCACCAAAGAAAAATACGCAGCCGACAAGGTCCTAATGATCGGCGACGCTCCCGGGGACCACAACGCTGCCGCTGCCAATGAAGCCCTGTTCTTCCCAATCAATCCCGGCAATGAGGAAGCCAGCTGGGAGCGCCTCCACAACGAGGCATTGGAGAAGTTTTTTGCAGGCTCTTTTGCGGGTGAATACCAACAACAGTTGCTGGATGAATTTGAGGGGTATCTGCCTGAGAATCCAAGCTGGGCTTAATCCTCCTCCGCCGGAGCTTCCTCGCTTGGCTCCCGATCACTGAGTTTTGTCAAACGCGCCTGCTCCACTTGCAGTCGGAACGTTTGTTCCACACGCAATTCGTATCGGCCCAACTCCAGCACATCGCCAACCTTGGGAAAAGATCCGAGTCGCTTAGTGATCAGGCCGCTCACGGTGGTCACGCCTTTCTCATCACAATCTTCGCTGGTCAACTCCGCCAGTTCATGCAAAGGCATAGTGCCTTGAATGGACCAGGTGGTCTCATCCAACTTCTCGAACATCGGCTGTTCGTGATCAAACTCGTCCTGAATCTGACCAACCAGTTCCTCCAAAATATTTTCCAGCGTCACCATTCCCACCGTGTCGCCATACTCATTGACCACCAGAGCGAAGTGCAGTTTGCGCTCGAGGAAAATCTGCATCAACCCTTCCAGCCGCGCAGTTTCTGGGGCGTAAACCAAGTCGCGGGAAAACGGCTCCAATTCCGCGGCCGTTTTTGCCGCACGTCGTTGTGCATACAAATCCTTGATGTGCACCACGCCCATCGTTTCATCGATATTGCCTCCTGAGCACAATGGAAACCGGGAGTGTCGTGTGCGCTCGGCCAGTTCTAGGCAATCCTCAATACTGGCTTCAGTGTTGATTCCCTCGATCTCGCGGCGCGGCCGCATCACATCACGCGCAATCCGGTCCTTAAGATCAAACGCATTCAACACCAAATCCCTGCGAAACTGATCCTTATCCGAGCCATCGCCAGCCGCCCCAATCATCATTCGCAATTCCTCCTCAGAATGCGTGTGGCCATGCTCATCCGCTTCACCCAGTCCCACCTTTTTCAAGAGCCACAACGCCCAGTTATTGAGTAGCCAAATGAATGGGTACATCGTCCAGTAAAACCACCGGAGCGGATAGGCAATCCATAATGAGGTCTGCAGAGAGCGCTGAATAGCTACCCATTTAGGCGCCATCTCGCCCACCACAATGTGCAGGATTGTGATGACACCAAAGCCGACTCCATAGGAAATGGTGTGCCGCCAATGCTCATCCGCCAACAGCATTTCGCCATCTATATTCAGATTATAAACCGGCTCCAACAGTTTATCGAAAATCGGATGCCCTACAAAACCCAAGGCCAAACTGGCAATGGTGATGCCCAGCTGGCAGGCACTCAGATACGCATCGAGGTTGGCTAATAAATGCCGGGCCATTTTTGCGCGCCGATGCCCTTTGGACGCCATGGGCTGCAGCTGGGTATCGCGTACCTTTACCAGCGCGAATTCCGCCGCCACAAAGAATCCGTTCAGCAACACAAGGAACGCAACCGCCAAGCAAAGGCCCAATATCTCCATTATCTCACCGACAGCCATCAGACTTTCACCTCTCCAAATACCACCTTAAGAATATCCGGCAGGCTTACTATACCTAGTTCACGGCGGCGTTTGTCCAAGATGATGACCACTCGCTGACCGGACCGTTGCATCACCTGCAGGAGGGATTGCAGCCGGATATCTTCGTCCTGATACAATGTAGATTCCAGAAAATCCCCCACCGGCCGCTGTAAATCTGTTTCCGGCAAAAAAATCAGGCGACGCATATTCACCACCCCCGCAATGCGGCGACGCGAGCCGCTTTCAGTCCACACCGGCAATCGGGTGTAGGGCTCTACGCTATGATTTCGCACGAGGTCCATCACACGGTCATCAGATTTAATTTCCGGCAGTTCATCAAACGGCTTGGCCAATTCGCGCACAGGAATTTTTTGCAGATCCAGAACACGATCGATCATCACTCGCTCGTCAGTACTCAGGCCCTGGCCACTCTCGGTCATCAATTGCCGCAACTCTTCGCGACTACCAAACAGATTACCTCGGAGCGCACCTCCCACCGGTGCAAACAACAACACCTCCGAAACACTCTTGAGCAACTCCACCAGCGGGCTCAGCAACAACTCAACCCAGTTGAAGATTCCGGATAAAACCACACACAAACGGGTGGCGTATTTTCGGAAAACCATTTTAGGCAACAACTCGCAAACGGTGTAAAACAGCAAACAGCCAGCCAAAAACGCCAACCAAAAAACAGCCGCCGTTTGCGTTGGGCGCAAAAGCTCGTTATAGCCCTTTACGTCAATCCAGCAGGCCAGTCCGTATAACACCACCAACCCCAGAATGACGTTGGCCATGGTGTTGCCCACCAGAATCGTCCAGAGCGTATCTTCGGGTTGATCCAAATGCTCCAGCAACCGAGCGGCACGCGCATTGCCTTCACGCGCCATACGCCGCAACCGTAGCCGGCTTAGCTCCACGAGTCCTGTCTCTAGGCCCGAAAGGAAAAATGAAAGGACCGCGCATAATGCGCCTAAACCCAACAAGCTCCATTCCAAAGAGGTCATCATTTACCTCCCTTCGTTTTGGCCAACACCTCGAGCACTCGCCGATCGTCCGCGCGCGTTACCCGAAAAATCAACCCACTGAATTCCACCTCGGTATCCACCACCGGAATGGCATCGAGCCGGGAAGTTATCAATCCGCCAATGGTATCCACACTCGGCGCGCGCTCAAGCGCGGGATATTCGCGGCGGAAGTCCTCCAGCCACACGTTACCCGTCATCCGCCAGCGACCTTCCCCTTGTTGCTCAAGAACGAATTGGGATTCATCCCCTTCCCGGCGCAGTCCGCCCACGATGTCCGCCAAAATATCCTCCAGCGTCACCAAGCCCGCCGTGGTGCCAAATTCATCGAGCACGATCGCCATACTGTGTGTCTTGTTTTGAAAACTCTTGAGTAACTCCAGCAAATTCATTTCCTCGGGCACGAAGGAGGGAAAGTCTATGACTTCCACCATGTCCACCTCTGGATCCGCCAAAAGTTTGGGCGTGTTCAAAATACCCACGATGCTGTCCGGGCTTTCGCCGTACATCGGCAATCGACGGTGTTGATGTTTGCGCGCGGCCACCAACATTTCCGACACGCTGAAGTCATGCGGAATGCTGGCCATTTGTGATCGCGGCCGCATCAAATCCCCCACCGTACGTCGGTCCAGATGGGTAATGCTCAGAATGATTTCCTTTTCCGACATACCCAGCGTACCGGATTGCCAGGCCAACTCGAGCAGTTCGCGGTATTCCTCATCGGATAAGGCAGGTAATGGCTGAATGGATTTCGGCACCAACCGGAGCAGTTGATTATTCACCGCCTGCGCCACCCGGCGTACCGGCCCGGTGAGTTGCACCAACCAAAGCATCACCGAAGCCACGCGCGGCGCCCACGCTTCTGGCCGGCGAACGGCCAATGTTTTAGGGACGATTTCTGAAAACAAAATCAAACCAGCCGCCAGTAGAAAACCCATTAGGGCAAAGCGATCGGGATTCAGTTTCCATCCCAGCACCAGCGCCACGGCAATCACTGCGCCATGCGCCAAGGTGTTGCCCAGCGTCATGGTCGCGAGTAAATCCTGCGGAGATGCCAGTAGTTTTCGGATAAAAACACCGCGCTCGGGCTGATGTGCGGTGATCTGGCGCAGACGCCATTTCCCCAGCGTGAGCAAGGCCGTTTCCGCGAGAGCAAAGAAGAATGCCACGCCGGTAAAACCCAGCAGCAGAATCAGTTCAGTATACCACTGCATTCTTATGGAGCCGCGCTAGTTAAGGATCATGTTGCGACGCAAAAAAGTGGGCACATCGAGATCCTCCCCATCATGGAGGTTTGGCTCGCCCTTGTCAAAGCGCCCCTTAGAGATCGGCACGAGCGGCAATTGTTGTTGCTGAAAATCACGGGTGGAGGCCGGTTGATTTCTGACCGGTTTGGGCATGGAAATTTGCAGAGGTTCTGGCTTTGGAGCGACGGGCAAAACCGTCTTCACCGGCATACGCGGCATCAACACCATCGCACCCATTCCCTTGCCCATGGCGTTATCCAAATGAACACCGAGGATTACCTTCGCTTGAACCGCCGTTGCCTTGAGGTGCGCCGCAAACTCATCCACCTCCTCCATGGACATGGATTCATCTCCCACCAAACTCACGATCAATCCCTCGCAATTGCGAAGCTCCGAACCTGTGTTCAAATATGGATGCTTCAGGATCGCCTCCAGCAACGCCCTTGGCCGGGCGTCGCCTGCCACCTCAACTGTGACCAAACTGCTTTCCCCATGGTAGCCCGTCATCAAACGGCGCACGTGCGCAAAATCCACATTCAGTTCTCCATCCGCCCGCGCCAACCGGCCCAGTCCCATCAAGGCCTCCAATACATGCCCATTGGCCGCTTCCATGCATTCGGCTACCGAGGCGCCTTTACCCAACGTTTCCATCACGTTTTGGTTAGGCATACGTACCACCGTATCCGCCACTTGCGTTAAACGGTTCACCGCAATTTGAGCCGTTTCATTGTGGCACTCCAAATCAAAGGGCTCTATTGCTAGGGCCACCACCAACGCTCCTCCTTCGGAGGCGATTTCAGCCACCACCGGTGCCCCACCGCCACCCATGCCGCCGCCCATGCCGGCAACAATGACCACGAGATCCGCTCCCATGAGCTTGCCCGCAATCCGATCGCGCGCGGCCCGCACACAATTGGCGCCTTCGCCTTCATCACCGCTGCAGCCCCAGCCGCGGCGGTTCGTTTCGCCTAATTGAACCCGTTCGGCGATTTGGCAGCGTTGTAGGTGTTCGCAGTCCGAATCCAACGCCAAAAAACTGGATGCCGGAAATCCGGCCGCCGCCACGCGATCCAGTAAGCGCAGCCCGGCGCAGCCCATGCCCACCATTTTCACGCAAGGGTTGGATTCAGGATTCATCGCTCGCTAATTGGTCAGCCATCCCAGCAGACCTTTTCGTTGATGCGCCCGAGCCCGTACTTGGCGCGCTCCAAACTTCACCAGCCCCATGGCCGCCGTGCATTCGGGTTGATGCAGCAATCCGCCCTCGTGCGCTTCCTCTGTTTCGTGTGGCAAACAAACATCCAATTCAAGCATCTGTTGAGCCAGAAGATTGATCTGAGGCAGACGCGCGCCGCCACCGGTTAACAGCACACTGCCGTTGATACGGCGCAACAACCCGTGTTGGTCCAGATCAGAACGGATGAGCTGAAACAACTCGTCCAGCCGCGCATGCATGATTTGCTGAATGTGCCCCACACTCACCTGTTTGTCATCCAAACCCACGTCACTGGCGAAATTCACCGCCCGATGTGCCACGCGCGGATCCGGCACAGCGCTGCCATGCTCAAGCTTGAGGCGTTCGGCCCGTGTCTGGGAAAGCTTCATGCCCACCGCCAAATCATTGGTCACATGCTCACCCCCCACTGCCAACACCCCCGTGTGGCACATGGCTCCGCCCAGATAAACCGAATACTCCGTCGTGCCCGCGCCCAGGTCGATCATCAGTGCTCCTTGTTCGCCCAGTTGCGAAGTGAGGATAGGTAAGGCGGCCACGCGGCCATTGAAGGCCACATCTTCCACATCAATACCCAGTCCTTTTACCACGCGCACCGGGTTTTGAATGCGGGTGCGTTGGCCGCAAACCACATGGACATCCACCTCCAGCTTGGAAGCCACGCGGCCCACCGGCTGTTGCACATCATCCTGACCATCCACCCGGAAATGCTGGCGCACAGTGTGCAGCACCTCTTCATCCGCCGGCAATTGAGGCTGCGCGCCGCGCACCACGCGGCTGACATCCTCCTCATCGATCTCGCGTCCCACCGAGGCAATCGGATGCGCTCCGCGATTATTGAAGCCCTTGATGTGCGCTCCGGTCACCCCAAGATAAACACTCCCGATTTCAATATCCGTTTGCTGCTCGGCTTCATTCAGGGCGGCGCGTACAGCATCCTCGGCCACTTCCGCATTGATGATTTCCCCTTTACGAACCGCCCCGGCGGTGGGCGATTGCCCTAGGCCGATCACGTGCAGCCCTTCGTCCTCGCTTAATTCGCCGACCACCGCGCATACTTTGGCTGTGCCAATCTCCAGACCCACGATGATTTCAGTGCGGTCGAACATGAATTACTCGGGGCGCGTGCGGCTGGCCAGAGCCCATTTTACAGGCAGATTGTTTTTGATGGATAAATCAGCAGTCGCAATGGCGCGTTGATGTTGGCGGCCCAAATCATGGATTTGCCGCCAGCGGCTCAGTTGCCGATCCAGTCCATGTAACGCCAGCGTCATTCGACCGCCCTGCCAGGTCAACACCTCCAGAGTCTCGCGACGGGATACACCGATCTGCCGCAAATGCGCCAAACCTGCCATTGGCGACAGATCAAATTGTCGAATTAATTCCAGCGCTGCCGAAAGTTGTGGTGATTCAATCTCGCGACCGGGCATCAATTCCGCCTGGCTCAGGCCCACGATCAGCGGCATCCATTTGGGCGGCGCATCCCGTGTGGTCAGCTTGGGATCAATTGGTGGGATCACTACCCCTTTGCCATCGATCCAATACCGCACCCGGCGCAGGTCTCCATCGCCCTGTTGTTTGTAGCCGATCACCTGAGCCAACGGCCGCCGCTCGGTAATGCGCAGGCGCAGGGTCTCCGGCAACACGCGATCCACCGCCGCGGTTTCGATCAGTGGCACCATTTCGAGATCGCGCTTCACCCGTTGCAAATCCAAACCAAATAAATTGTCGCCCTTTTGCACTCGCGCCCATGTCTGAATCTGGCTGGTCTGAATGACCCCGTCGGTGCGGATATCCACCGAGCGCATGGAAAAATGGTCGTTATGATAAAAGCCCGATTTCAACAGCCAACCGCCGCCATGCCACACTCCCACAAACAACGCCACCGCACCCAGCACAAATCCGGCGGTGCGCGCCGCCCAACGCAGGCGTTGTTGGCGCACTTTTTCAGCCGGCAAATCCACGTTCAACAACGTGTATCGTTGATGTCCGCGTCGGTTACTTTGGTGTCGATTTCCCCACATGACTAGTTTCGGCACAGCGCCAGCTCCAGCATTCGCTGACAGAGCGCATTAAAATCCATTCCCGCCACCGCGGCCGCTTTGGGCAGTAAACTTGTTTCGGTCATCCCCGGCAGCGTGTTGACCTCCAAAATATACGGCTTGGACTCCGCATCCAGCATGACATCCACTCGGCCAAAATCCCTTGCGCCGACCGCCTCAAAAGCGCGCAGCCCCAAAGTCTGCACTTGCGCGGTGGCCTCATAGGGCAAATCGGCCGGGCAAAAATAATCAGTGGCTCCGGGGGTGTATTTGTTTTCGTAATTGTATCCACCCGCCTTGGGCCGCACTTCCACCACCGGCAAAGTGTCTCCATCCAGAATCCCCACCGTCAACTCGCGCCCTTGAATACATTCCTCACACAAGACCGCCCCGCCATGATGCAGCGAATCCGCCAACGCCGTGTCCCACTCGGTCTCGTCCTCGACGCGGTTCAAGCCCACGCTGGATCCCTGCGCCGCCGGCTTGAGAATCCACGGAGCAGGAATGGAGTCGGGCGGTGTGGAGGTTGGAGAATCAATCAAAACTCCGCGCGGCGAAGCAACTTGGTTTTGCTGGAAGCGTTCCTTGCTACGCGCCTTGTCAAAAGCCAAAGCACTACCGGCCGCATCCGTGCCGGTGTAGGGCACGCCCAATGTTTCTAACCGGGACTGCACCTGTCCATCCTCTCCATATTCGCCATGCAACGCCAAGAACACCACCTCTGTTTTGGCCGGCAATCTCCATGATTCCTCGGCGGGATCCACCTCATCCACCCCATGCCCCATGGCACGCAAGGCACGGGCTACGGCCGCGCCGGATCGTAATGAGATTTCCCGCTCCGCGCTCCTGCCCCCAAGCAGAACCGTTACCTGGAACTGGTTTACCAAACCTCCTAGGCCTGAGTATACAAAAATGGGGGTTCAGGACAATGCTGATATGCGGAAATTATTCGCTTTCCGGCAGAGGCTCCCCTACCACCTGTACCTCGGTGTGGAGATCGATTCCGCGTTCAGTTTTCACGTGCTCCCGTACTTGCTCGATTAGCTTTAGCACATCATTTGCGGTAGCGGTGCCATCATTGATAATAAAGTTTCCATGGCGCTCGGAAACCATCGCACCGCCTATACGCAAGCCCTTAAGCCCACATTCATCGACCAATTTGCCCGCCGACGTGGTCTCAGGATTCTTAAACATGCAACCGGCGCTACGATTGTACGGCTGGCTCTCAGTTCGTTGTTTTCGTAAGGCATCCATACGCGCCCGGACTTGTTTAAGGCTCTCCAATTCCCCGCGCAACACCGCGCTCAGGGCAATGTGATCCCTTAACACAGGGCAACTCCGATACCCCGCACCCATTTCGAAACCCGTCCGTTCCTCGATCTGGCCATCACGCGTCATAAACCGCACCGACTCAACCTGCTCAAATGTCTCTCCGCCCCAAGCCCCCGCGTTCATTCGTAGCGCACCTCCCAGACAGCCTGGAATGCCCTCCAGAAACTCCAGCCCTGCCAAGCCGGCATCGCGCGCCGCATTGGCAATGTGTTTCAAGCGCACTCCAGCCCCGCAATGCAAAATATTTTCCCGAACCTCGATTTGCGTAAACCCCTCGTGGCGCAAACAAATTACAATCCCTCGAATACCTCCCTCGCGAATCACCAGGTTCGAACCCCGCCCAAGTAGAAACACGGGCACTTCATGGGTCGCTGCATACCGCATCGTTGCAGCCAAATCCGTTTCATTGGCTGGCGTGACTAAGACTTCTGCTGGACCGCCCACCCCCAGCGTTGTGCGCCTAGCCAGTGGCTCATTTTCCAACACCTCGCTATCGGTGCTAACCAATTGGCGCAATGCCTGTGCGTGAGTTCTGCCTGTCATGTGTAAATCCTCTGCCAATGTGTGCGCCACTTGCGTTATATCGCCCGCGCCCAAAAAAACTGCTACATCCCCTGGCTTCAACGCCTGCCGCACTTTACTTCGCAACAAACCCAACGTCGCCGCAAATGCGGCCGGTTGTCCGGTCGCCGCAATCGCCTCGACCAGCCGCTGTCCATGAATATCTGCAATTGGTTCCTCGCTGGCTGCGTACACTTCGGTAATCCACAACAAATCCGCCTCCCCGAAGCAAGAGGCAAACTCACTGAGCAAGTGTTGCGTACGCGAATAACGATGCGGTTGAAACGCCACTAATAAACGGCCCGCACACTGCTCGCGGATCGCCCGTAAGGTCGCCTCAATTTCCGCCGGATGATGTCCGTAATCATCAAAGATCCTGAATCGTTCGTCGCAAAACAATTCCTGCTGTCTTCGATCCGCTCCCTGAAAACCCTTCAAAGCTTCGCGAATGGCATCCGTCTCAAAGCCGTTGGCATGCAAAAACGCCACGACCGCCACCGCGTTGGAAATATTTTTCTCACCCCATAACTTCAGCGTGAATTCCCCTAGCGCTTCTCCGGCGCACTCCACGGTAAACCGGCCCGATCCCCGCACCTCGGCCCGGTAATCAGCCGCCGGATTAAACCCATAACTCACCGCTCGCGCGTATCCGCCAAACAACTCCACCAAACTCGCATCATCCGCACAAAAAATGAGTCGTCCATGAGTCTGCTCAGCAAAAGTCATAAACTCATCGCAAACCGCCTGGAAGTTGGCGAAATAATCCAAGTGCTCCTCATCAATATTGAGCACGATGGCCTGTTCGGGATGAAACTCCCGCAAGGTCCCGTCGCTTTCATCCGCCTCCACAGCAAACCAAGCCGAGGCATCCCCGCCCATTCGGGCCAAACGCCCCAATTGCGGTACCCCGGCACCCACTGCGAACCCGGCCGGTGCCTCCAATTGCTCCAGCGCGTAGGCCAACAATGCAGTCGTGGTGGTCTTGCCATGCATGCCCGCCACACAAACCGCCCGGCGTTGATGCGCCAGGGCTGCCAACAACACCGCGCGGCGTACCAGAGGAATACCCAGCTGCTGAGCCAACGCCAGTTCCGGGTTATCCATGCGAATGGCCGAGCTATACACCACCAAGTCCGGCTGGGCCGCACGCAAATGTTCCGGGGCATGCCCTTCATGCAACACCGCCCCGCGTTCGCGCAATAACCGCAAGCCGGCATGGTCACGCAGATCAGATCCTTGAACCGCCAAACCGAGATCCAACAACAAATGCGCCAGCCCGCTCATCCCGCACCCTCCCGCGCCCACGAGGTACACCGACGCACTCGGCTGCGCGCCCGCCAGCCATTGCTGCACCTGTTCACGGGATAAACGGTTCATCGAGTCCTTTTCCTACGACGCTGCCGACCGCCTGTCCATGCGGCTTTCTTCACAATCGACGCAAAATCCTGTCGGCAATCTGCATCGCTGATTCCGGCTGGTCCATAGCCGCCATGCCAGCGGCCATATTCGCCCGGGCAGGATCATCCTGCAACAGTTCCTCCACCAAATGTGCGAGTTCGCCAGAAGAAGTTCCATGCTGTTCCAACACCTTCCCGCCACCCG
>CAJWMQ010000078.1 GCA_913042895.1 uncultured Verrucomicrobiales bacterium
GGTTGCCTTCAGGTTGGTTGCCTTCAGGTTGGTTGCCTTCAGGTTGGTTGCCTTCGGGTTGGTTGCCTTCAGGTTGGTTGCCTTCGGGTTGGTTGCCTTCGGGTTGGCCGGCGTTTTCTTCGGCTTGTTCCTTGCCGGCGGCTTTGGCGGTGTCCAACTGCAAATCCTGTTGATCCTTGATGATTTCGCCGATGTTTTCGCTCAACTGCTCCAAGGCTTTCTTTTGTTCCGCAGCGGCTTCAAGTTCCTCAATTTTCTCTGAAATTTGTTGCTCGGCTTTTTCCAGGGCATCAATGGCGGCCTGCTGGGCATCGGGGGCATTCTCGGCCTGATTGAGTTGTTCTTCAGCCTTCTGCATTTGCTTAGCCGCTTGGCCGAGTGATTCGGCAGCTTCCGGGGCCGCTTCGGTGGCTTCCTGCTGGGTGTTCTTGGTTTCCTCCTTCACCCCTTCCTGTTCCTTCGCCTGTTCCTTGAAGCCCTCGCGTTTCTCCGCTTTCATTTCACGGGCTTCCTCGGCCTTTTGCTCAGCCTGTTCCAGCGTGTTGGCGGCTTGCTCGAGTTTGTTGCCGGCTTCCTCCAGATCTTTCTTAGCTTGCTCCGGATTATTCTCGGCATTCGCAGCAGCCTGTTTGGCCTGCTCGGCGGCTTCCTTAAGTTGTTCAGCAGCCTTTTCGAGTTCGGGCTTAAGATCGGCGTCACCCTGTTCGGCGCGTTTCTCGATCTCGGGCAGAGCCTTGGCGATTTCTTCGGCGGCCTTGGCGGCGATCTCAGCGGCGGGTTTCACCTCTTCGGGGGCCTTTTCCAATACCTGTTCGATGTGGTTGGCAATTTGCTCGGCTTCCTTGACTTCTTTCTCGGCCAATTGGCGGGCGGCTTCAGCCTCGCTCTGCTCTTCAGGGGAGGGATCGGGGATTTGTTCGACCTTCTCGCTTTTCTCCTGAATAGCCTGCTCTTCCTTTTTAAGTTCGGCCACTTTTTCGGCGAGTTCCTTGAGTTGCTCGAGCTTATCCTTCTTCTGTGGGTTATTGGCTTTCTCAGCCATCTCCTCGAGCTGCTCCTCCAACACTTCCTTGGCGTCCGCTAAATTTTCAATCGCCTCCTCCTGTTGGGCAACAGCCTGGTCGGACTTCGTTTCCTCGTTGGCCTGATTGTTATTAAGAACGGCCCGGGCGGTTTGTTGATTTTGCGTGGAGGCCTTGAGTTCCTCCGCAGCGGCCGGAACAAAATCCTTCACATCCTCGCGAATGAGATCGGTGCGGTCCACCAGCTCTGCCTGATCGCGCTCGAGGTTCTCAGCCTTGATTTCCTCGGATTCCTCCAGCTTCTCGGTATCGGATTTTACCTGTTCCTGATCCCCCATGGCCTTCTCGATATCGCGGATGGCCTGACGGATCACCTCCTCTTTGTCGCGTTTGGGAGCGAGAATGCGGGCGAGATCCAACATGGCATCGCGGGCGCGGCGCTCGTTGCCGGCGGCACTGGCCAGCTTGGATCCCTTGAGGTCGTCCAGAGCGCCATCCAACGCAGGATTGAGCTCGGCGGTGATTTTTTCCATGGCCAGCTTGGGACGCGGTTCCACGCCGGCGTCCAGTTTCTCATTCAGCTCTTCCAGCTTCTTGATGAGCGTGCCGGCCTCATCGTTGATGCCGGCTTGGTCGAGTTCCTGAATGCGCAGGTCGATCTTGGATTCATCCCGGTAACGGTACGAGGAGGACGCAGCCATTTTCTTGTACATGTCCACCGTGCGCTGCATGTTGCTGCGCTGCGTACCGGCGAGTCGGTTGAAGCGACTAGAGAGTTCGCGGAAGATTTGTTGCCGCTGCCATTCGAGGTAAATCTGCTCGAGTTGCACAGTGACCTGCTTTTGACCGGCAAAGGCACCAAAGGCGTTTTGATTGTTCTCGGCTTTCAACAGGCGCGCCTGCTCGAGCTGCTTCACAATCTTGGTGACCTCGGAGCGGGTCAGATTATTGAGCATTCCGCGGAAGCGCTTGAGGGTATCAACATCGTCGCCTTCCAGGCCGTTCCGATCGTATTCCTCAATCACGGCATCGAGCTGTCGGGCCACACGGCCGAGGCTGGCGCCAATGTTGCCCTGTTGGACTTCCTGTCGGATAAGCCCACTCCTAGTTTGGGGCACTGAAACCGGAGTGGCGGCTTCCGCCAATGCCGGTAAAGCTACCAGCGAGGCCAAGAGTGTGTGCAGATGTTTTTTCATTGTCATGTTGCTCTCGTAAACGATTATTCCAGTACTCCTTGCAGAGAACTGGGGAATTATGCGGTTCTCTCGATAAAACGCAATTTCTATCCGACCCGTTTAAGATAGATTTATTCGTTTTCTTGAGGCGGAGTTACCGCCCGTGCCCGAATAATTTCGCCCAATTCTTCATTGAGTTTCTCCTGCTGAGCAGCGGTCTCGTTAACACCGGTGATGGAATCGGTGGCCCGGTTCTGAAGATCCCGCCGTTTTTCGTCGTCGGTCACAACCAACGCCAAGAGTTCGCGGCTCTTACCCACGCCGGATTCCGGCACGCGCGCATCGTATGCTTCAACCCAGTAACGGATCTCCGTACCCACGGGTGCTTTCAGGTCAACCAGCTGCCAGTCGTGCTCCACGCGGGCTTTGGTGCCGATGGCTGACTCGGTTTTTAGGATCACCGGTTGGGGCGGGGAATTGCCGATGGTGAACATCAGCATGAGATTGTCCACGCCGTAATCGTCCTCAACAGAAACCATGATTGGCAAGCGGGCGCGCTGGGTCAACTTTTCCTCCTTGCGGATCGGCTTCAGCACCCGCACGACCGGCGGCTTGTCCGGCATCATGGCGATCCGATAGAAGGCTTCTTCCTGCGATTCAAATCCGTGTTCATCCTCTAGCAATACACTGAAGCCGGCGATGGTCAGATCATTGAGATTCAGTTCCGCAGAAACCTTGTCGCTCCCGCCGGAGGCCACGGAGATTGGCACGACGACCGGCACCTGTTCGCCATCCTTGCCCATGGTAATCGGAGCGCCTTCGGAATCCTTTAACACGACCTGCCCTTTCGCCACCTTCTTGTTGGCCTGCACCCGAATCTTCAATTTGCTGTTGAGCAACAAACTGAGATCGCCACGCTGGCGGTTTTTTTCAGCCAACCCGGTGTAGGAAGGATACACTTGAGTAAATTCAATCGTCCGGACAGCCGGACGCGGCACGACTTCCACTTTCCGCTCTTCCTTTCCGTCATTGGCCTGTGCGAGAACGGTAAATGATTCACGCACGTTCTCCAGCTTGAGCGTGGCTTTTGCCGTCCCGTCCTTATTATCAATAGGCCGCGTGTGCGGCGTGGGTCGGGCAGCATTGGCGTACTCGATACCGATCACCGCCTCGCTGGGCGTGATTCGGCTCTTGGGATCAATCACCACTTCCACAATGACCGTATCGCCGCGGGCGATGACCTCGGTGGATTCCTGTCCGCTTTCCGCAATGCGATAGACGTTGATGAATCCGATGTGCGTAAATCGTGGCACCGGTTTGTCGCCCAAAAACGCACGATTCAACAGATCGCCTGTGTCTGGTTGATATTTGTTAAACGCCAACGCACCGCAGCCCACGATCAGTATCGCCCAGACGAAGGCTTTCACGAAACCGTCCGAAGACACCACGCTGTTGAAATCCCGTGGCCCGGCCATCTTTTCGGTCTGGCCCACCATGGCGCGGACGAACATATCCGCGGTGGAATCCTGCTCCTTTTTCCCGGCCATCTGCGTGGAGGCGATCAGGCGGCTGCGAAACTCCGGCATCGTTTGCTCCACTTCCAGTGCCACTTCCTCATGCGAAGGCCGCTCGGTCAGCGGGGTGTAAATGTGCCGGATAAAAATGACGGTCAGAATAATGGCGTCGATCAGCAGCAGCAGGGTACGGACGGGTTTATCGAGATCCAATTTCCAATCCAGCAACATCCCGCCGGCCAATAGCGCCACGGCGGCAACAGCCAACCAGGCCACACCCGTACCCACCCCCACGTTTAAGTGCTTAGCCCGGACGGCTGCGAGTTTGTCTTCCAGAAGACGACTAGGTTGAGCTGTGACGTCTTTACTCATTTCAGGTGGGAGAATTTACGCACCACCCATTCGATGGTGACGACCAGCATAATCAGAATGAAATACAACGGCGTGGCCCACAACTCCACTTCGCGGCGGCTATCGACCGTCACTTTCTTCGCGGAGATGGACTCGGCCAATTCATGAAGGTTTTCCTCGCGGAAGAAGCGGCCGCCAGTTTGTTGCGCCAGATCCTCCATCAATTTGGCGTTCATGGCCGTTTCGCTCAGCTCCACAGTAGCTTCTACCACCGTAAAATCGCTTTTGGTATCCGGCGAGGGCGCCACGTGAAATTGGTATTGCCCCGCACTCGGTGCCATGAACTCGCCAAAGTACAGCCCCGGCTGTCCCGCTACAGCTTTGAGTGGTGGCGCTTCAAATTGATTCCCGGATCCATCGGTGACCACGCCACGCACCGTGTCCTCGTCAAAGGCCTCATACCCCTCCTTATACAGCCGCGCGTACACTCGCACGCGATCTCCGGTCAGAAAGTTTTGGCTATTGAGCGATATCTGCGTTCGTTTGTCGGCCCCGATGAAACGTTGCTGGGCCATGCGTTGGTTCACCTGCCCCCAGAAGCGGGTGTAGTAGAGATCCCCCACATTGCGGCGCCAACGCCAAGTGTTGTCCGTGCCGACATAGAGTACCTGGCCCAAGCCATATTGATGGCGGGCGATAACCGGGCGTTTGCCGTTCTCGGTTTCCTCAGCTGGATCCACCATCAGCACTTCCGCGCCAGGTTTGCGATCCACCGGAGCCACCCAATAAATCGGCGGCAAATCCGCCCAAAGATCCTCACTGGGATTATCCGGATCAGACAAATCCAGCATCGGGTCGGTTTTACCTAGAGCCGTCAGCTCCACGTCTATGGGCTTATCCGATACAGCGTCATTGGCCAACGCGCCGCTGTCATCGAATTCCACCGGCAACATGTCGGCCACGGGGGTATCGGCATACGACAGCGGGCTGTGCCGACGGCCGGCGATCATGACAAACGCACCGCCGAACCGGGACACAAACTCGTTCAGATTTTCCATCTGATTACCGTTTAGGCTCTTGGGATCCACATCGCCGAACACCACCACATCATACTCAAAGAGTTCGCTCTTGTTTTCAGGAAATTTCTCGATGTACGGCGATCCCTCTTCCCGGGTAATGGCCGGATCGGCCTCGAGCAGCAGTGTATTCACTTCCACCCGACGATCACGGGTGAGCACGGCCTGCAGGTATCGGTAATCCCAGCGGGGTGATTGCTCGACGAACAACACGCGAATCTTGTCATCCACCACGCGCAAGCGTCGCTGCACCGAATTGTTGTCCCGGTTGGTCTCATCATCGCGCCCGGCGATTGATGCCCGTAAGTCAAAGCCGCCGGCTTCGTCGGTCTTGATGCGAAGCGGAATCTCTTGTTCGCCGTCCGGCCCGAACGCCACCGTTTCTTCGGCGACTTGATTGCCGTTCAACGTCAAAATCAACTGACCGTTTTGGCCGGCCAACCCCTGGGAACGCACGCGCACCTTCACCAGCACTTCATCACCCAAGAACGAGGCGGGGGGCGCGTCCATTTCGGTGACAATAATGTCGCGAGGCGATGTGATGCCCACGCCATAAAAATACAACGGCACACCCGATTCCTTCAATTCCTTGATCAGCGTTCGCGGCTGGGCACCCATGTTATGCGCGCCATCCGAAGCCACCAGAATACCGGCCAACGGCTGACCGCGCTTGCGGTTCAACACTTCCCGGATGGAATCGCCCATGGCCGTGGACGCATGCACTGCCCGAACACTCTCCTGAACCCAGGGAAAATCAGCGATCGTGGCCTGCCCCACCTGATTGGTGTCGCCTTCGTTCTGCGGTTTGGCGTAATGGCCGACCTGCTGCACCTGTGTAGCCAAACCGAAGGTGAAGCCGGTTAAATCAAACTTTTCGCCCAGATTCGGCAACAGGTTCAGCTGCTCATTCACCAACACCTGCCTGAGAACATTCGTCCGCGTCAGCGCTTCCACCTCTGCGATAGTGCCGGGGTCCAGATCGCCATCCAGCCCTTTCTTGGGTTCGAGTTTCCCCGCCGCGATCGCGGCCCGTTTTAAATCATCGTCCCCGACGCGCGGATCTTGGATGCCCATGCTGGTGCTCGTATCCAGCATGACCAACAGGCTTTGCCGAATCTGCCGTTCCATTTCCAACGTCAACACCGGCCGCAGCAGAATGCCAAGCAACAGGGCTAGAAAGGTCAGTCGCAGGAACACCAGAATCCCCTTGCGGGCGGGTGTTTGTTCAGCGGGCATCCATCGATAGGACAGGATCACTACCGTCGTCAGGAGCACCGCCAGCAGCGCGATGTATCCCCAGGCCACGCCGCCGGCAGTTTCCACGCCGTACCCGACGACTTCACTGCCGGCTTCCACCGTGCTTCCGGTTAATTTGAGAATCCAATCGCTCATTATTTGGATTGGCTGAATTTCTGGGCCAGGAACGTTTCCAACCCCGCCAAGGCCAACACGATTAACAAAATCACCAGCCAATATTCGGCACCCACGCGGGCTTCCTGTACTTTGGCCTTAAAATTAGCGTCGTTTTCCCACTTGATCAGTTGCGCATCGGCCGGCAAATCGCCGTCTTCTATTTTAAACAAGTCCGACTCCCGTTGATCGGGTTGTACGGCAAATAAATTGGTCTCCGTGCTGCCCTTGATGCTGAACCGATATACCCCGGCCCGGTGGGTATCAGGATACTGCAACACGGTCGCGGCTCCAACGGTTTCCGGTGTGAGCGTCTTGGATTGCACGGCTCCTTTATCGAAGACCAGCCCTTCCTTGTTCTGCTCATTCGCCGCGAGCACTTTCCGGAACGGTTCGCCAACCCTCAAGTTCAGACCCGAATCGCGGTTGGCCTGAATGTTTCCAATGATCCGGTACAACAGAGGCACCACGGACGGACCACGGATGGCCAAATCCGACCAGTCAATATCCGCGGTGGAACTGAACTGAAAAACCCGTCCGGTGCCCCAATCACGTTCCATAATCGCGGGGCCGCCTAATTCACCCTCTTCCTCACCTTCGTCCGGGCGGGATTCATAACGCAACACCACACGCGGCAACCCAGCTTCCTCAACCTCCGGCTGTTCGGACTCATCACTCAACGGCAGCCAACGAAAGGTCCGGGCTGAACCAATAGAGCCAAACTCCGGATTCTCCCACGGCGCAGTCACCGGATGTTCGTAACCGCGTTTTTGAAATTCCTGATACTCCTCATCCTGACTCGCATCGCCCACTGGCAATCCCCAAGGCGACGGGAGAATCCCGTGTTTCTTGAAGAGCTCCTCATTGTAGTGATCCACCTCCACCTGATCACCCGGATAGAAAATCAGGCCGCCACCATTCAGAAGATAATCGCGCATCGCCTTAATGTTGTCTTCGGTGAAGCGTTCCACATTCGCAAACACGATCGTGGTGTACTTGGATAAAATCGACTGTGACAGGACCTCCGGCGAACTGACATCCACCTGCACATAATGGTCATCAACCGGCGACAAGGCCACACCGAGGAAAAAACTTTCATTGTCACGCGGATCACTGGCCGCCCCATCGCCATCCACCACCAACACCCGCACATCGCTCACCGCATTTACCACTAGGCGGTTTTGGTTGTCCGCCGGCAATGAATCATATCGTTCCGGGTCATTGAAGCTGGCGCGAATGGAGTGATAGCCCTCCTTCTCCAGCCGAGCAAACAACGGAACTGGCACGGTCTCTCCAGCTTTCACCGCGGGAATGTTCACCTGATCAACCGGATCGGGCCGCTCGTCCACATACAAATTTACCGTCACATCCTGCCACTCGTTTTTTCCGCGGTTAGCCACCTCCACCTCAATGCGCAGCGGGTGCTTCACCGGCGTCAGCCCAGAAGATACATCCAGCTTGGTAATCGCCATGTTGCCTGGCACGGTATCTTCGCCTACCCGCAGCACGTACACATCAATATCGCCCTTATTATCCTCGATCAGCTTTTGGATGTCCGCGTTCTGCTGCCACCCCGAGGCTTGGCCGTCGGTCACGATGTAAATTTCCTTCCGCAGATCCGCGCGTTCTTTGAGGATATTGACTGCTGATTCCACTGCCGGAAACAAATCCGTGGCATGATGGCTGACCTGCGCCCGATCCAGCTCCGCATGGGCCTGATTCAAATCGTAGGTCGGCTCGTCAATGACGCCTCGCACAATATCCGAAGCCAACAGCACGCCGACGGCAGAGCCAGATGGCAGGGCATCTACCGTGGCCTTGGCGGCCTTGCGAGCCTGCTCAAAGGTAGCGCCTCCGCCGCTATCGCCGCTTTCCCCAGCCTGCAGGCGGAGATCCATGCTGTAGGAATTATCCAGAATCACGATGCCGGTGACCTTGGCCTGACCCAAGACGTCGGTGGAGGAATCCTTCAGAGCCGGCCGAGCCAACGCCAACGCCAGCAGGGCCACCAACGCACAACGGATCAACAACAGGATCAAATCTTCGATGCGCATGCGGCGCTGGTTTTGGTCGACGCTCAGCTTCACAAACTTCATCGCCGCCCACGTCACCGTCTTGAATTTCCGCCGGTTGAGCAGGTGAATGATAATCGGCACTGCCACTGCCGCCAGGCCGGCCAACATGATGGTGTTCAGAAAGGACATTAGTGCTGTTTACCCTTCGAAGTCCGCATCCGGAAGCTGAGGTAATTACTCATGATTTGCGCGAGCGGCTTGCTGGTGTCGACCAACACATAATGCACGCCGTTCTTTTCGCAGCCGTCCCTGATGCGGGCTTGGAAGGCATCGAACTCACGTTGATAGGTCTGCCGAATCTCCGCCGGGCGAGTCAGAATCTTGGGCACATTTTCCAGCCCGTTGAACTCCACCAGACCATTGAAGGGAAACTCCAGCTCATACGGATCAAGCGTATGGAACACAATTACTTCATGGCCGATGAAGCGCAGGTGCTGAATGCTCTCTAGCACCGCTTCTTCTTCATCAAAGAAATCACTGACCAGAATGAAGATTCCCTTGCGAGGCGTTTGCACCGCCATGTTATGCAGAGTGGCGGCAATATCCGTTTCCTGTGTACCATCAAACGCCGCCAAACGTGCCATGATGTCATGCAACGACGCCTTGCTGTCGGAACGCGGCGCGTAATCCTTCATGTCCTCGTCAAAGATGCCCAGCGCCACGGCGTCGCGTTGATGAAGAATAATATAGGAGAGCACCGCTGCTAACATCTTGCCATACTGCAGTTTCGAATGCTCGCCGGAGGCGTACATCATCGATTCACTGCCATCGAGCAGGATGTTCGCCACATAGTTGGTTTCCTGTTCGTACTGTTTAACGAACAAGCGGTCGGTCCGGGCCTCAACCTTCCAGTCCACGTGACGCGTATCATCGCCGTGGGTGTATTCGCGGTGCTGAGCAAACTCCACCGCAAACCCGCGGTAAGGCGACTTGTGCTCACCGGACATGTAGCCCTCCACCACATAACGGGCGTAAAGCCCTAGGGCTTCCGCCCTGGAAATGGCTTCCGAATCCAGCAGTTCAGCTTGTTGCGCGTCCATCTCGGGTGACCGGTAGGTTTCCGGGTTCGCCCTAGCTATTCAGCTTCTCCTTTTGAGGAACCTCTTCAACAATACGCTCGATGATGTCGTCCGAGGTCAGGCCTTCGCTGGTGGCCGAGAAGTTGGGAATGATACGATGTCGCAGCACCGGCGCGGCCATGGCGGCCACGTTCTCAGTGCCCACATGCACCTGCCCCTCCAGCATGGCATGCGCCTTGGCGGCCATGATGAGGTTCAATCCCGCGCGTGGACCGGCACCCCAGGAGAGCCACTTCTTGCACATCGGCAAGGCTTCATCCGTGGTCACCCGCGTCACTCGCACCAGTTGACGAGCATATTCAAACACGTGATCGCTCACCGGCATCTTCCGCACAATCTGTTGCAGCTCCACGATCTGTTCGCCGTTGAGCACTGCTTCCGGCTGGCCCTGCCCTTCACCGGTGGCCATCTTCATGATGTCCAACTCCTCATCGGCCTGCGGGTAGTCTACCTTGATCATGAACATGAACCGGTCCAACTGCGCCTCCGGAAGGGGATACGTCCCCTCCTGCTCAATCGGATTTTGCGTGGCTAGCACGAAGAACGGCTCCGGCAACGGATAATCCGTCCCGCCCACCGAAATCTTGCGCTCTTGCATGGCCTCGAGCATAGCCGCCTGCGTCTTGGGCGGCGTCCGGTTAATCTCATCCGCCAAAACAATGTTGGAGAAGATCGGCCCTTTCAGGAATTTAAACTCACGCTGGTTGGTGGCTTGGTCCTGATAAATCACCTCCGTACCGGTAATGTCACTCGGCATCAGGTCGGGAGTAAACTGGATTCGTTTGAAGTCCAGCTTCAAGGTCTCCGCCAAAGATGACACTAACAACGTCTTTGCTAAGCCGGGCACGCCGATCAACAGCGAGTGGCTTTTGGTGAATATCGAAATAAGGGTCTGGTCCACCACATCGTTCTGACCGATGATGACTTTGGATAATTCTGCGCGAATCTTGGCGCGCGCCTCTTTTAGTTGTTCTACCGCAGCAACATCGTGCTCGGTCATGGAAGGAGTCGTCATGCTCTTGTGTGCCTTAATTTGGAAAGGAATCGTTAACGGGTCTGAGTGTTACAATCCTGTCATATTGGGGAAGGAAAAAGTTCAGTAATTATTCGCAAATTAAACCAAATTTTCCTTGCTAAACCATTGGCCTTCAAGTTTAGGCGCCAGTAAATACGAGGAACTACAGCACATTCAGCTCATCTTTCAGCGACTCATTGCCCTCGCCCCCCCTACTGCCACAGGCGCAGAGATCAATCGCAAAAGTTGCATGATTTACCTTTGGGCTGTGAGCGGCTTTAATCACGCGCAGTGAGTGTGCTTCAAATAATAACCTGCGCCACGAAGAATCTCAGTACGACTTGCGACGCCATGTCCTTCGGCACGCCAGTAACACATGTTTACAATCCCCTTAATTACGCGTGGGCCGCACACGAGCAATACCTCAAGCTTGCCGCGGCTACAAAAAAGAAAGTCGTTTTCCTGGGCATGAACCCGGGTCCGTTCGGTATGGCCCAGTGCGGTGTACCGTTCGGCGAAATCACTGCTGTACGAGAATGGCTCAAGATTAACACTCCCATTGGTAAACCTGAAAGAGAACACCCCAAGCGCCCAATCGATGGCCTAGCCTGCACCCGCAGCGAAGTCAGCGGCCGGCGTTTGTGGGGATTATTTGCCGAGCGATACGAATCGGCACCGGACTTCTTCCGGAACCATTTTATCACCAACCACTGCCCTCTGGTATTTATGGAGGAGACTGGTCGTAATCGAACTCCGGATAAATTGCCCGTGGAGGAAGCAGCACCCTTGATGACTGCGTGCGACGCCCATCTCCGGCAGGTCGTGGAAACACTAGAACCCGAGTGGCTCATCGCGGTGGGCGGTTTTGCGGAGAAACGTGCAATTACCACGTTGGAAGGACTGACGGTGCGCATCGGCAAAATCCTACATCCCAGTCCGGCTAGCCCGGCCGCCAATCGCGGCTGGGCCGCCCAAGCCACCCGCCAACTCGAGGAACAAGGAGTTTGGTAATAACTCGCGGAGTTTGCAAAAAACTATTTATTCTGGCATGATTTTGTCATGGCTAACTTAAATCTGTTTCTCACCATCCTCAAGACAGCCGCCAAGCAGAACAATCACCCCATCCCATCTCACCTCGCCGCGCTCACCGAAAGTCATGCTCTGACGGAGACTGATGACCTCAATACTGCTCTGCAACAGGCTGGTGAATCCTTTGATGACGCCCAATGCGGCTGCCTCTTTGCCAACCTATCTAACCTGAATATCAAAGACGGCCGCTTGCAAAACCGTGATCTAAAACGAGAATCTGTGAAGGCCCTCCGCATTGATGTTCGCGACGCGAACGATGTTGTGGAAGCCGTGAAAACCCTGATACAAACCCCTGAATATTTCCAACGCCCCGAGGATTGGGATCTCTTCTGTGCCGGACTGCTGGCCATGGCGCACGCCGACCAAGAATTCACTTCCGAAGAAAAAGCCTACCTAGAGCGCTATGTGCCAGACCCGAAACACATTGAAGCCGGGGCTAAAATCGTGGAGGAAAAAACCCCAAGCGAGCTCGGCGAAACATTGGCCGAATTATCCAGCCGTCAACGCCGCTGCCTCGCAGCCCATTCCATTAGCATCATGTTTATCGACGGCAGCTGGAAGGGCTCTGAACAAGAGTTTCTAGAACTAGCCATCGAACGGATGCGCATAGTTCAATTTGATAGCGACCGCTTACTCAAGGGACTTCACACGCTCTTCAACGTAAACGTGTTTAGCTAGACTAGCCCAAGGAAGCGTCACCCGAAAAGCCCGTGTAACTTCGTCGCGGGGAAATTTTTACCCGGACAAATGGTCTGCTCCAACTCCCGGTGCACTCGAAAGCGTGGCCGCCCCTTGAGTACGGTATTTTTCAGATAATCAATCAGCGCCACCAACGACGCCTCCTGCCGACGCGTCACCCAACCCTCTTGAAAATTCCCGACCACACAAATACCAATTGAATTAGCATTGTATGTCTCGCTCTTAACATGGCCGCCCCTGATCTGCCGCAGCCAGCGTAAGCCCACCTCCACCTTACCGTCGGCGCAGCCGTTGGTGCCGTTGCAAATGACAAAGTGGTAGGCCAAACCGTTCTCCATGCCGCGCCGCCGATGAGCAGCATCAAAAATCTTGGCGTTCCCGTTTCCCGTGGCACTGTGGTGGGCGATGATGTTTTTCCATTTGGTGGTATTCACTCGCGGCCGGTTGATCGTGGTCAAAGGCAGCGAGGAATGCTGCGGACTCAAATAAAGTTTTTGCCCAGGAACAATCACATCCGAAGTCAGCCCGTTCCAAATCTTCAGGTTGGCCACCGTGATGCCATGGCGCTTGGCAATGAGCGTGAGGTTTTCCCCGCGCTTCACCATATGATAGCGCCCCAACGTGGCGCCCAATAAATCCACCGGATCAAGGAGCATCAAACCTCCCGCAGCCAGCGCTGAACGCTGGGCGGTTTGAAGCATAAATTGACGGCGCGATTCCTCCATCGGCTTGTTCCAAGTTACCCAGGATTTCAGCCCTAAGTCGAGCCCAAGGACCCTTTGTTATCCCCAAGCACTACACAATTTCCTGCAAACCGTTTGAATACCGGCCGTCTGCAGGGTATCAACGCGCGTGCCTGAGAAGCCGAATATCCTTTGGATCTGCACCGACCAACAGCGGGCGGACACCATCCACGCGCTGGGCAATCCGCACATTCGCACGCCGCACATCGATGCCATGGTGGCCAACGGCACCGCCTTCACCCGGGCCTATTGCCAAAGCCCCGTATGTACGCCCAGCCGCGCTTCCTTTCTCACCGGCCGTTACCCACGCACCACGCGTTGCCGCCAGAATGGACAGGCTATGCCACCACAGGAACGCCTTATCAGCCGGTTACTGGCCGATGCCGGATACACCTGCGGGCTCGCCGGCAAACTGCATTTGGCGACCTGCGCCAATGGCGTAGTAGAAAAACGGATTGATGATGGCTACAAGGTCTTCCATTGGTCCCACCATCCACAACCAGATTGGCCTGAGAATGCCTACACCCAATGGCTCACCGAACAGGGCACAAGCTGGGAGGAACTCTATGATGGCCCTGCAACGCCGTA
>CAJWMQ010000079.1 GCA_913042895.1 uncultured Verrucomicrobiales bacterium
CTTGAACTGGCCCGAGCGTCAAAGTCAGATAGAGAATAAGTGCAGAAGGAATCGAGAATCGCATATCAGTGGTCATAATTGATCAGACGCCAACAAAAAGGCAACCCTCCAGATAATGAATTTGGCTACTGGATTTTTGAATTATGAAAAGCCTTTGCGTAAATCGATACCCCCCCTATTCTCCGCGCCGATGAAAGCCCTGTTGCTTGAGGAATATAAAAAGCTGACTGTGACGGATATGCCAGACCCGGAGTTTGGCGACCATGAAGTACTTGTACAAATCAAGGCCTGTGGCATATGTGGCAGCGATATTCACGGCTTTGATGGTTCCAGCGGACGTCGCATTCCTCCGTTGATCATGGGGCACGAAGCCAGTGGGGTAGTGGCCAAGATCGGCAGTTCTGTTACAACCGTGAAGGAAGGCGATCGAGTCACCTTTGATTCCATGGTTTCCTGCGGCAAATGCTACTTCTGCCGACGCGGCCAACAAAACCTCTGCGAAGATCGGCGCGTCCTAGGCGTTTCCTGTAGCGAGTACCGACAACACGGATGTTTTGCAGAATATTCAGTGGTGCCGGAACATATTATTTACCCAATACCGGACAACCTGTCTTTTGAGCATGCGGCCATGATCGAGCCGGTATCTGTGGCTGTGCACGCGGTTAACCGTACTCCAGTAACTCTTGGTGATAGTGCTGTAGTCGTGGGTGCCGGGATGATAGGTCTGCTTGTTATTCAAGCACTCAAGGCTGCAGGCTGCACAAAGGTGATTGCCGTAGATCTCGCCGATGAAAAACTCAAGCTTGCCCAGGAACTCGGCGCTGATCTGGGCATCAACCCCAAGAACACCGATGCCGTCAAGGCCATTCAGGACGCTACCGACGGACATGGAGCGGATATCGCCATGGAAGTGGTCGGTGCCACGGCCACCGTCAAGACCGCCATCGAAGGCACCCGCAAGGGTGGATCGGTCACACTGGTCGGCAACCTCGCGCCGGAAGTGAATTTCCCACTGCAATCGGTGGTCACACGTGAGCTGACCGTCTATGGTACCTGCGGTTCAAATGGTGAATATCCAGAGTGCATCGATCTTCTGTCGCGTGGCGTGATCCAAGTGGAACCGCTCATCAGCGCCAAGGCCACGCTCGAGGAAGGCTCCAATTGGTTCGACCGCCTCTACGCCGCCGAAGCCGGCCTGATGAAGGTGATCCTCCAGCCGAACAAATAAACCAGTTTAATCCGTGAATAAAAAAAACGCCGGACTTTGTCCGGCGTTTTTATTTTTGATTGAATGAGTCCGTTAGATAATCTGACTGATTGGCTCACCACCTTCCACGCCCACCAGCCGCTGATCGAGGCCACGGTAGAAGTAACTGAGCTGATTGGGATCAAAGCCCAGTTGGGTAAGTATGGTGGCGTGCAGATTCTTCACATGGAACCGGCTTTCCACGGCCTTACTGCCGATCTCATCGGTTTGACCAACGCTCACGCCTCCCTTAATACCACCACCGGCCATCCACATCGTAAAACCGTAGCTGTTGTGGTCACGCCCTGTGCCTTTTGCGTATTCAGCAGTGGGTTGGCGACCAAATTCACCACCCCACACGATCAGTGTTTCATCGAGCAACCCGCGCTGTTCGAGATCCTGTAACAGTCCCGCAATGGGCTTGTCGGTGTTGCCGGCGTGGTAACTATGGTTTTTCACGAGGTCGCCGTGGGCATCCCAGTTGGCGTCGTTATGGTTGCCTCCACTGTAGATTTGTATGAAGCGCACACCGCGTTCTACGAGCCGGCGGGCGAGCAGACATTTCTTACCGAAATCATCCGTGCGCTGTTCGCCAATGCCATAAAGCGCCTTCACGTGTTCCTTCTCCTGATCGAAATCCACCGCCTCCGGCGCACTCATCTGCATCTTATAGGCGAGCTCGTAGCTGGCGATGCGAGCGGATAAATTTGAGTTATCCGTACGATTACTTAGGTGACGGCCGTTGTATTTGTTCAACGCATCAAGCATGGTGCGTTGCTCTTGCTGGCTCATGCCGCGGGCATTTTTGAGATCCAGAATCGGCGTGCCGCTAGCGTTGACGGTGACCCCCTGAAACGCCGCAGGCATGTAGCCGCTGGTCCAGTTCTTAGCACCGCTAATCGGGCCGCCGGTGGGATCGAGCATCACAACGTAGCCGGGCAGATTTTCGTTTTCCGATCCCAATCCGTAGTTAACCCAGGAACCGAGTGAGGGTTTACCGCTGAGCACGTGACCGGAATTCATCATCAACATCGCCGAGCCGTGGATTGGCGAATCCGCGGTCATCGAGTGCAGATAAGCGATTTTGTCGGATTGTTGCCCAAGATGCGGGAAGAGATCAGAAATGTGTTTACCGCACTGGCCATATTGTTTGAACTGCCATTTGGGACCAACCACACGGCCTCCATTTTTCTTACCGCCGCGCCCAAAGGTTTTCACCTCAATGGTTTTGCCATCGAGCGGGTACATCTTGGGCTTGTAGTCAAAGGTATCCACTTGGCTCGGCCCGCCGTACATGAACAGGAAGATCACGTGCTTGGCCTTGGCCGGCAGCGGCGGGTTCTTAGGTTTAAGCGGATTATCCCACGGTGTTTGGCCGTCGGCCGCATGTGCCTGGTTTGCCAAGAAACCGTCCTGCGCCATCATGCCGGTGAGGGCGAGCGAGGTGAAACCGCCCCCTACCTGATGCAAAAATTCACGCCGCGAGGTTTGCCCGCAGAACGTGTTCATCGGTTTTTCAATATTCGCCATAAGCCTGATTTAATATAAAGGATTGTTAATGTTCAGTCCAAATAGACAAATTCATTTAAGTTCAGCACCAGTAGGCAGAAGCGCTGAAGGGCCTGGTTGGCATCCATACCACCCTGCTGGAAAGTGTTTATGAGTTTCAACCCATCGGAAATATCCGCATCGGTTGCCGGCCGGCTGGTGGCCAACTCGATAGCGCGACTTACCTGTTCAGAAGCTTCCTGCGAATCCCCCTGTAACCGCGTGGCCAGCACCTCGGCGGAGTCGTTGAGGAATTTACTGTTGAGCATGGTCAATGTTTGAGTTGGCACGGTGGTGACGAACCGCACATCGCATGTGTTATCCGTGTCCGCCCAATCAAACGAAGCCAAGAACGGCTCGTGCAGGGAGCGTTTCACAAAGATGTACACGCTGCGTCGAGCGGCGTCCTCTTTGGAACTGCGCCCCCAAGCCGCACCGGGACGCGAGGCTGTACGGGCCACTTCGGCGGGGATCTCGGTGTAAATACTTGGACCGCCCATCTTGAGGTTGAGCTGGCCCGTGAGGTTCAGGATGGAGTCCCGAATCTCCTCGGCGGCCAGACGCCGCATATCAAACCGCCAAAGCAGATCATTATTCGGATCCGCCTTTAATCCGGCGGTCTGGCCAGTGGACGACATCTGGTAGGTGAGGCTCATCATGATAAGCTTGTGCATACGCTTTAGTGTCCAGCCGCCCTCGATCAATTCAGCGGCCAGCCAATTGAGGAGTTCCGGATGCGTCGGTTCATCACCAAGGAACCCGAAATTGTTCGAGCTGCGCACAATACCCCGGCCAAAATGATGCTGCCACAGGCGATTGGCCATCACCTTGGCTGTCATGGGATTATTCGGACTGGCAATCCACTCGGCGAGCACGCGGCGTTTGCCGGTGGTTTGATTACCGTTCCCGTACCCCTCGGGAATATTAGCCTTAGGATCACCGAGAATCTGCGGGAATGAAGGATTCACTTCCTCGCCCTGCAATTGGGGATTGCCGCGTGCCAACACCCAGGTTTTCTGCCGACCCCGCTCGGCGACGGCCATAGCGAACTCTTCTTTAACCTCAATTTTCTGTTGCTCAAGAGTAACCAGCTGTTGATTCAATCTGTTGTATTCAGCCAGTTTCTTATCACCCAAAATTTCCTTCCCGTAGAGGCGGGCCAGCACCGGCACTGGGGTTACGTTATAATCAACAAGTAAACCCGCATCGATGTACTGTCCGCCCGAAGTTTGTTTGCAGTGAATCGCTATCGTGTTACGACCCGTTTGCAAAACATCAAGCGAGGCCTCAGTAATGTCTACATCTATGTACCTTCCGACATGGCCGGTAAACTTTCTAATTTGCTTACCGTTAAGGTAAACTTCCGCATCCTCATCATGATGAATGCGCAAGGTTAGTTTGCCGGGGATTTCAACCAAGCGGAAATCTTTCCGCAACCAAATGTCATCGGTTTTCCATTCGGTACGAACGATGCTACCGGGCGTGCCTTTGACGCCAAACCCAGACCAATCTTTACTCCACTCACGATCGTCATAGGCAATTTCAAACCAATTATCCCCGGGCTTTTTGGTGGTGTATTCCCAAATCTGCCCCTTACCGCGGGACGCATCTGGCAACGCATATGGGTTGGTGAGTTTTTTCTGATCCTTATCTTCCGCTCTATCAAGAATCGTCGGGTTGGTCTTGGCGAAGCCGTCGATCAGAGCTTTCTCATAAGGCAGTAACTGCTCTCGTATCTGGCTAATGGCTTTCTGTTGTTTAGCACGCTGTTCTTCCATTTGCGCTTTGGATTTGGGGTCCGTTATCGGCACATGATTCGTGCCTCCCTTGCCGTGCGGGGAGATGTCACTAAAAAATGATAGGAATGTGTAGTAGTCCTTTTGCGGGATCGGATCGATCTTGTGATCGTGGCAGCGCGCGCAACCAACGGTCATGCCCAGAAACGTTTCGCTAGCGGTCCGTAGAATGTCATCGAGATAATCGTAACGCGCCAGCGGACGATCGGCCGGTTCGTCATCCCAAATGCCCAACCGATAAAAACCGGTGGCGGTAATGGAATCGCCGGTCTTGTCGGGCAACTCGTCCCCAGCAAGTTGTTCCTTAATGAATCGGTCATACGGCTTGTCCTCGTTGAAGGCGCGAATGATGTAGTCGCGGTACTTCCAGATAAGATCCTTGCGGCTGTCGCGTTCGTAGCCATTAGTCTCAGCAAAGCGCACGAGGTCCAGCCAATGACGGCCCCACTTTTCGCCGTACTGCGGGCGGGCTAGCAGGTTATCGACCACCTTCTCGAAGGCGTTGGGCGATTGATCACTCACGAATGCCTGCACCTCCTTCGGCGTGGGCGGCAGTCCGATTAGATCGTAATAAGCACGGCGTAATAGTTGGCGTTTGTCAGCCGGGCCGTTAGGGCTGAGATTCGCCCGAGTAAGGCGATCATGCACAAATGCGTCAATGGCATTAGCGCTCCAGGCCTTGTCGGTCACCTCGGGTACTGCTGGACGTTTAATGGATTGGTATGCCCAATAGGCGCGGGTACGATCGTTGACCTGTGTGTTGGGTAGCACCTGCTCGGCTTCGCCGGCTATCTCGTGTTCAGGATTGAACGGCGCGCCCATCTTCACCCACTGCGTGAGGATATCAATCTGGTCTTGTGGCAGTTTATCCTTGGGCGGCATTTCGTGGTCGCTGTCCTTGTAAGAAATCATCTCCAGAAACAGACTCTTCTCAGGCTCATTGAGGTTGATGGCCGGACCGATGTCGCCACCTTCCAATAGGCCTTTGCGACTGGTCACCCGAAAATGGCCTTTTAACCGCTTCTCGGCACCATGGCAATTAAAGCAATTCTCCTTAAGAACACCCAAAACTTTTTGATCAAAGAATTGAATCTTAGCTGCGTCAGACAGTTCTTGGGCGCGGACAGGGGAAAACCACGCTAGAATGATTCCAGTTATTGTTAATAAACGGGACGGCATAATTCAGTTTCTTAAAGGATAACAATGGGCCTGAATGTAGCAAGCCCAAGACGCCCAAAAAACACCTCGGATTATTGCTGAAACCTCAAAAATTTACTAATCCTTTATTTCACGAACTTTTAGCAACGAATACCCTACTCTTTAGCGGGATTGTAGATGCCGGTGTACACCAGCAGATCCTTCAGTGCAGCCTGCAAGGGCAGAATGTGGAAGTCACAAGATCATGGAAAATAAGCGCATGCCCAAAAATGGAGAATTCCGATGCATCCGGTATTTTTTAGACAAAAAACTTCGCGCACATCGCTTTCATGGTGCAGGCAAGCCGATGCCAGATTAGAATACCCCAGCGAGATGAGCAAACCAACCGCCAACTGGCCCGCGTGGCTGGCCGAACACAGTCCAAAACTGCTGCTGTTCGCCCGCACCCAAACACGCAGTGAAGCCGATGCTGAAGATATGTTGCAGGAAGCCATTGTGGAGGCGGCGCGAAAAAGTCACGGTGCCCCGCCGGATTTGCCGCTGGTCTACACCACCCTCCGCCGGCGCGCCGTGGATTTGGCCCGCCGCACCGACCGCCGCACGGCTCGTGAAGAGGTGGCGAGCGATGTCGCTGAGATTTGCTGGTTTGATGATCGCATTGAACAACAGGAAACTGCCCGACTCATTGAACAGGCCATGAAACGGATGCCCGAAAAATTTCGTGAAGTGGTGATGCTGAAAATCTGGAGCGAACTCACCTTCGCCCAGATCGCCGAGACTCTGGACATCCCGCTGAACACCGCCGCCTCACGATATCGGTACGGATTGGAAAGCCTGCGGCGCGACACGAATTTGAAACTGAAATAACCCATGAAGGACCTGAACCACGAACCGGATTTTGATCCCGCACTGGAACATGAGCTGCGCAAACTTGCACCGGCTCCAGTGAAGGAGCGTCTCCTCGAGCGTATGGAAAATGCCTTAACCCACGACACCTTGTCAGTGCAACCGGCGCAGCATCCGGCCCGCAACTGGCGGCTCTGGGTGATGCCCGCCACCGCCGTAGCCGGCATCACGCTCATGGCTTTGCTAGCGCCACAATCACCAACGCCTGAAGTCACCAAAACGATTGCCCCTCAGGATTCGCTACCGACCGTAGCGGAAACCGAGGGAGAACCCATCGAGCTCTTTCCCGTTCGCCGCAACAACGAAGTGGTCGATGCCGTTCATGAAGGCATCATTCAGGTTCCCGGCCAAGCACCCTATCGCAAGGTGCGAGTGCAGGTAATGGATTCCATGGAATGGATCGCTCCCGATGGAGTGACCCGTGTGGAGTATCAAGTACCTCGCGAAGAACATCTGCTTGTGCCCATGGAGATCCGCTAATTTTTAATAAACCACAAACCGACAGATCCTTGATGAAAACCAAACTCATCCTCACATTCGCCGCCGCTATAACTCTGCCATTGATGGCAGATGATCCTGCCAAGAAACCCGCGCCCAAACAGGCACCCAACGCCGAGGTTTTTAAAATTGAAGCCGCAGCTCAAGGCACCTATCTGGGCGTGGCCTTGGACGCCATCCCGGCCGTGCTGCGTGCCCAGCTGAATTTGCCCGAAGGCATTGGCGTCGTCGTGTCCTTCGTGGCAAAAGGCAGCCCGGCCGAGAAGGCCGGTTTGAAAGCCAACGATGTGCTCACGCAAATGGACGATCAATTGATCATCAACGCCGAGCAATTACAGACTCTCATCAAAGGCAAAAAACCCGGCGAAGACGTGAACCTCACCTATTATCGCCAAGGTAAGGAACACACGTCTAAGGCCAAGCTGGCCAAGGGCGCTCTGACCGCACAAGGCGTGCGCCGCCCGCAACCGTTGCGGCTGGAGAACGGCGAATGGAAACCGTTCAACGTGCCCAACGGCCTCGGTCTCATGAAACAGTTCCCGTTGCAACCGGGAAATCAGGAGGATTTACAAAAGGCACTGGAACAACTTCGTGAGCAACTGGAGAACATGCCGAATATTCAACCCGGACAATTGCCCAAAGGCTTCAACTTTCAATTCGGATTCCCCGGCGGTCGGCCCTTTCAAATTCCGCCCATGCCCAAGGACGTTCCCGACAAGCCCGGTTTCAATGCCAATATCGCTAGTAGCGTGACCATCGCCGACAACACCGGCAGATATACACTTAAGACCAACAACGGAAAAAAACTTTTCACTGCCAAGGACAAGAATGGCGATGAATTGTTCGACGGACCGGTGGACAATGAAAAACAGCGCGATGCCCTCGACCGCAACTTGATCAAAAAGCTCGAGCAACTTGAAGGCATGGGCAACGGCCAGGGCGGCATCCAAATGCGCCAATTCCGATTCAATGGCGGCCGCGCCAATCCGGGCGATTTAAATTTCCGTTTCGAGCTAAAACCCGGCAATGGGAAACCGAAGCCCGAAAAAACGCCCGGCAAGAAACGGTCCGAGGCCTAGTGAGAGCAATAACTTAAACAGCTGCGGATTCCTCAGAGTCCGCAGCTTTTTTAATTTCTATCCCTCCGGACCGCACGTGTAAATCCCGTTGAGGAAACGGAATTTCAATATCGTGCTCGCGGAATTTCTGGTCGATAGCGAAGTTGATATTGCTGATGAACCGGCGGGGGCTCTGAGCCATCTCCGAGGTCCACACTGCCAATTCAAAATCCAGCGAGCTTTCGCCAAAGGTCGTAAAGAAAACCGTCGGTTCAGGATCTTTCAGAGTCTTTTTGTTTTCCGCCGCCACCTCCAATAATAATCGCTCCACCAGTGCCGTGTCCGTACCGTACGCCACACCGATCGGGATGCGAATGCGCACCTTAGGATCGCCGTGACTCCAATTCGTAACCGTCTGAGAAATGAAATCACCGTTCGGCACGATCATCGTAATATTATCGTTGGTCACCACTGTAGTACTACGCAGGCTGATTTTCTTAACACGCCCAGCCACGCCGCCCACTTCAATGCGATCGCCAATGGCAATGGGTTGCTCGGCGAAAATGATGATACCGCTCACGAAATTGTTTATGATGTTTTGCAGACCAAAACCGATACCCACACCGACCGCACCGGCAATAAAGGCCAGTGAACTCAAATCAATTCCCACAAACTGAAAGGCCATATAAAACCCAATGACCGTGAAAATGTACCCCAGAATTCTTGCTATACCGTACTCCAGTGCCTCGGGAAGTTCGGTCTTTTCAAAAACTCGCATCACCACGCGTTCGCGCACAACTTTCTCGAGCACAATCACCAGAATGAATAGGATACCGAGAACCAGTAGGCTTTTCAGAGTGATGCTGTTTTCGCCTAGCTTGAAGAGTGGATAATTAATGACCTTGGTGAAAGTCACCCCGGATACCGATCCCACCTCCTCAAGCGCAGTCGCCGATGCCGACGCATTTTCATCGGCGGCCGGCAGAACCGGCACCAGCCACAGACAAAGCAAAGCGCAGACCCAGAAGGCCAATCGCCGATTCAATTCGAAAACCATAACCATAATTCTGTCGTTGAATTACCATCAACAGAAGCAAAAACTATACGCAGGCAAGACTACAATCATCATTGCACAGCCCCCAGTTTCATCGCTAATCTTTTGCCAATGAAACGCATGGCCCCTATGCTGGCGATGATTCTTGCCGGCTGCCACACCGTCCCGGTCAATACTGTCGCCGATTCGCTGGATAAAAAACTGCCCAATCTCCCCGGCGCCACAATCAACCAGCCGTTCTCCGCCCTGATGCCCAAGCGCGAGACCGGCGCGGAAGCCTTCCTCAAGGCGCATCCAGAATACGACGGTCGCGGTGTCGTGGTCGCCGTGTTTGATACCGGCGTGGATCCCGGGGCACCCGGCCTGCAAACCACGCCCGACGGACGCCCCAAGATCGTGGACGTGGTCGACGGCTCCGGCAGCGGTGACATAAACACCTCCTCCGTGCACGAACTCAAGGACGGCAAACTAACCGGCCTAACCGGCCGCGCGCTCACTCTGCCCAAGCAATGGAAAAGCCGGGATGGCAAATATCGCCTCGGCCTCGCCGAAGCCTATCGCCTGTTCCCCGCCGATCTCGTGAGCCGACTGAAATCCAAACGCCGTGAACAATGGGACATTACTCAGCGTAACCGTCGTACCGAACTGGAACAGGCCCTCAAGGACTGGGACAAGGCCAACTCCAAACCGGACAAGGAAACCTTTGCCGACCGCGAGGAACTGGAGGCGCAATTGGCCACCCTGAAAGCCTTGCAGGGCTCCTACCGCGATCCCGGTCCGCTATACGATTGTGTGGTGTTTCACGACGACACCCACTGGCAGGCAGCCGTGGACACCGATGAAGACGGCGATTTTGCTGATGAAAAACTCATGACCAATTATCGCGTGAAACGCGACTACGGCACCTTCGATGGCGAAGCACAGCTGAACTTCGCAACCAACATTTATCGTGAAGGCGATCTCCTTTCGCTGGTGGTCGATTGCGGTGCGCACGGCACGCACGTAGCCGGCATCGTGGCGGCACATTTCCCGGATCAACCTGAACTCAACGGCATCGCGCCCGGCGCCCAGATTGTCTCCGTGAAAATCGGAGACACCCGCCTCGGCTCCAGCTCCACCGGCACCGGTGCCATGCGCGGACTGATTGCCGTGCTGCAAAACAAGTGCGACCTCATCAACATGAGTTACGGCGGTGCCGCACCGCGGCCGGATGTGGGCCGCATTTATCAGGAATACTCTCAGATCGTAAACCGCCACGGCGTGATCTTTGTCTCCAGCGCCGGCAACAACGGCCCCGCTTTGTCCTCGGTCGGTTCTCCCGGCGGCACTACCAGTGCCCTGCTCGGCATCGGTGCCAGTGTCACGCCGCAGATGATGCTGGACCAGTACGGCATGCGCCAAGCCCGACCGGATATGCAATTTACCTGGAGCTCGCGCGGCCCCACGCTGGATGGCGATCTGGGCGTGGACCTCACCGCCCCCGGTGGCGCCATTGCGCCCGTACCCAATTGGCAACTCCGGCGCACCACGCAGATGAACGGCACCTCCATGTCCTCCCCCAGTGCCTGCGGCTCCATTGCCCTTCTGCTTTCCGGGTTGAAACAGGAGAAACAAAACCACACACCGCATCGTGTGCGGCGCGCATTGGAAAACACCGCCGTGCCGATCGCCGATTTAACGCCGCTCGAACAGGGCCGCGGCATGATCCGCGTGGATAAAGCGTATGACTGGCTCAAGAACCATCCACCTCTCAGCGAAAGTGACCTCCGTTTCGAGGCCCGAGTTTCTTCCCGCAACAATGCACGCGGGATTTATTTGCGCGAACCGTTCGAAATCAACCGCACCCATTCGTTAAGCGTTACGCTCAGTCCGCGGTTCCATCGCGATGCAGCAAAAACCGAGCAGATTGAATTCGAACAACGCCTGCAATTTCAATGCGACGCCCCGTGGGTGGAACACGCCAGTCAAGTGCTGCTGGCCAACAGCGCCCGCCGTATCAATGTAAAGGTGGACCCCACCCAGCTCGAGGCCGGCCTGCATTATGCGGAACTGACCGGCACCGACCCCGCCCACCCCGTGCGCGGGCCCTTAGTGCGTTTGCCCATCACCGTGGTAATTCCCGAGCAACCCGAGGGACACACTTGGAAATCCGCTATCACCCTGAAAAAAGGCGAATCCACCCGTCGTTTCCTCACCGTCCCGGCCGGCGCCACCTGGGCCGATCTACATATTAAAACCCGTAGCGCGGCTGATCCCCAGCGATTGGTACTGCACACGCTGCAGATTCTGCCCGGTCTGTCGTTTCGCAGCGGCGATGAACGCATGTACCTGTCGCTCACCGAAGGCCAGGAACGCGTCGAGAGCTTCGCTGTCACCGACGGGCGCACGTTGGAACTTTGCTTTGCCCAATATTGGTCGAGCCTTGGCGAGGCCGAGCTCGAATTGTCCCTGCAATTCCATGGCCTGCGTCCAAGCAATCGCATCCTATCTCTGGACGGCAATGATCTGGTTAAGAGTTTCACGGTGACCGCGCCCCTGCGCGATGAGCGATTATCACCCAGCGGCACGCTAAAAACTTGGCGACGCTATGTGCGCCCTTCCAAGTCGGAAATCAATCCACTCGATCCCGTACGCGATCAGTTGCCCGACAACAAGCAGATCCACGAGATGATTCTCACCTACACCATCGACCAACCGGCGACCGGCCGCGTGACTCCCATACTTTCCATGAAAAACAACAGCGGCGCTAATTACTTTCTCGAATCCGGAATCTGGCAGGTGTTCGACAGTGCCAAACGACACCTCGCCAGCGGCGGGCGGGGTAAGGCCTTAAGCCTCTCCAAGGCTAAGTACACCCTGCGCTATCACGTGCGTCATCCCGAGCGATCTGTTTTGGAACGTTACCAGCACAGCCCGCTGATCCTCGATCAACCTCTCTCGAAGAGCATTTCCCTGTCGTTCCATCAACATGCCGAGGGCGCCTTAAAAGACACCGCCGGCTTCAGCGCCAGCACATTGAAACAAGGCGATGCCGCGAATATTTTCGTAAGTATCCCCGCCCATTCCCGCCTGCCTTCCACCGCAAAGCCCGGTGATCTGTTGCGGGGTGAAATCTCCTTGGGCGGCAACATCGATGACTTGAATGGGGCCGGCAAAAAGCCCGGCGGCTATTCCGTAACCCTCACCGTGCCTGCGGCCAAAAACACATTCCCCTCCAACAAACCCAAGCCCGCGCCGGTCAAGAAAAAGGAAACACCCAAAACCAACGCCCAAGAAAAATTGCAAGAGGAAATCCGCGACCTGAAAATTGCTAAACTGAAAACACTGGCCCCCGACAAAGACAAGGATTCCGAACTGGCCACTCAACTTCACGCTGATCTCAAAAAGGATCACGCCGACCATCTTCCACTGCACCTCGCTTGGCTAGCGCACCAACAGAAAGGTGAACTGACCAAGCGCGCCGACGCCGTGCGCAAGGCCATCGAGATGGTTCAAAAACAGGTGGACCTCGACGGCTTGCAACAACATCTCGGCACACCACCCGATCCCGAGGCCGAAGATCGTGATGAACGGAAGAAAAAGTGGGACACCCAAAAATCCGCGCTCATTACCGCCCTACGCGCAAGCGCCCAACTCGACCTCGCCGTAGCCGAGGCCTCTAAGGAAAAAGAACGCCCCAAGGCCATCGAGACCTTTGACGCTTCCTGGAAACAGCTCATCCGCTGGAGCCCCGCCGAAGAAGCCGCCAACGCTGACTTGCGCCTAGATCGCGAAAAATTGCACAACCGCTATGGCAATGCCCTCAAGCTCGTGAACGCCCAAATCAGCAAAGCGCCCAGGACCAAGAAACACTACGAGACCCGCCTGAAATTACTCGAAAAACTGGGCTGGAACGAGTGGCAGAAGCACCAAAAACAGGATTTACTAGTCCGATTTCCGGCCGAATATCCGCCGTTCTAGGACCGGATTCGGGGCTTTTTTGGTTTGATTTCCTATCATTAGCGCCTATTTTCTCGGCCCTTTCCCGAGGATTAGCCAACGGAAGGACATGAACCATGCCCATTGCAACACCCCAGCAATACGCCGCGATGCTCGATGCCGCCCAGCAGGGCGACTACGCGTACCCGGCCGTGAACGTCACCTCAATCACCACCATCAACGCCGCGCTCAAGGCCTTCGCCGATGCGGAATCCGACGGCATCATTCAGTTTTCCACCGGCGGCGGCCAGTTCGCCTCCGGCCTGAACGTGAAGGACTCCGTGCACGGCTGCATCGTGCTCGCCGAAGCGGCTCATCGGTTGGCAGAGAAATACAACATCCTCATCGGCCTGCACACCGACCATTGCCAGCCCGAGGCTGCCGAG
>CAJWMQ010000080.1 GCA_913042895.1 uncultured Verrucomicrobiales bacterium
TGAGGAAGGCCGCGTGGTAATCTTTGGCGGTGGCACAGGCAATCCTTATTTCACTACCGACACCGCCGCCGCCCTACGGGCTAACGAAATCGGCGCCGAAGTCATCCTCAAGGCCACCAAGGTCGACGGCATTTACGACAGCGACCCGGAAAAGAACCCCAAAGCCAAGCGCTTCCGCGAAATCACCTATCTCGATTGTTTGCAAAAACAACTGCGCGTTTTGGATTCTACGGCCTTCTCACTCTGTCTGGATAATAAGATGCCTATCGTCGTGTTTGATCTCTTCAAGACACATAACATTCGGAACGTCGTGCTCGGAAAAAAAGTCGGCACCCTCGTCAAGGCCTAGCCCTCCCGGCAATTTTCCTTCCCACCGCCGCCGCCCCTCCCTAGACTGGCGATATGCCAGTCGATGACATCCTCCTCAACACCGAGGAGAAAATGCAAAAAAGTGAAGAAGTGGTCGTCGCCGACCTTACCGGCGTCCGCACCGGAAAGGCCTCTCCCGCCCTCGTGGAAAATATCAATATCGAGGCGTATGAAGGCAGCAGTATGCGACTCAAGGAACTTGCCGCCATCACTACCCCCGAGATGCGTACCCTCGTGATTCAACCTTGGGATGCCTCCACCATTCACGCGATTGAAAAAGGCATTCAAGCCGCTAACCTCGGTCTCAACCCTTCGGTCGACGGTAAGCTCATCCGTATCAGCCTGCCGGACCTCAGCAAGGAGCGGCGCCAGGAAATGGTAAAATCAGCCCGCAAACTCGCCGAGGATGGCCGCGTCTCCATTCGCCACGTCCGCCGCGAAGCCATCGAGACACTCAAGACCGAGCAAAAAGCCGGCGACATCACCGAGGACGACCTCAGCCTCGGCGAAAAGGAAGTGCAAAAACTCACCGACGCGTACGTCAAAAAAATCGACGAACATCTCACCGCGAAGGAAAAAGACATCCTCACCGTCTAAAGAATATCATGGAAAACGAAAGCTGCGAGACCAGGGCTAGCGAGCCCCAAAGCCTTCTGGAAATGCTGCCCATCAAACAGGGCACCGATCAACTCTGTGAATCCATCGTCAACCAGGAAGGGTTCAAGGAATTGTACGCCAAGATCGACGCCTTTATCTCGGACGAAAAACTCAAATACGAGTACAGCACCCTCAATGAACGTGGCGCGCTGCTCCAGCAGAAACAACAAGCTGGCGCCGAGATCACCGAGGAAGAAATCACCGCCTTCGAGCAATTGCGCACCGACTTCCTCGACAACAAAGCCGCTACCGACTTTCTCGCTGCTCAGGAAGAAGTCCAGCAGGTGCAGGATCGCATCCATCAAGTGATCGCGAAGACCTTTGAATTGGGCCGCGTGCCCGCTCAGGAAGACTTTGATTTCTGCAGTGACGGCTTCGGCGACTGCGGTTGCAGCCACTAACCGCCCCGTGAATACCCTGCCCCGCCGCCAATTCCTTTTCACCGGCGCCTTGGCTGGGGCCGCCACCGTGATGGGCGCCCCGTTCCAGCGTGCCGGCAAGCCTAAGCTGCGCCTCAGCCTGGCGGCTTATTCGTTCCGCAGTTTTTTCAAATATCAAAAAACTTCCGTGCGCGAGATAGCCGATCGACCGATGGACCTGTTCAAGTTCATCGACTTTTGCGCTGACCACGGCTGCGAAGGCACCGAACTCACCAGCTACTTTTTCCGGCACAACATCACGCCCAAATATCTGGCAGACCTTCGGCGGCATGCGTTTCTGCGCGGGGTGGATATCAGCGGCACCGCCGTCGGCAATAATTTTTCCCTACCCAAGGGGCCCCAACGCGACGCGCAAATTGCTTATGTGAAGCAGTGGATCGATCACGCCGCCCTGCTCGGCGCGCCGCATATCCGCGTCTTTGCCGGCCGCGAGGCCAAGAGCGTAGACCGTAAACAAGCCGATCAATGGGCCATCGATTGCCTGCGCGATTGCTGCGATTACGCCGGCAAGCGCGGCATCTTTCTCGGCATTGAAAACCACGACAGCATTGGGTCAGCCAAAACGCTGATTGAATTTGTCGAGGCAGTGGATCACCCGTGGTTTGCCGTGAATCTGGATAGCGGCAATTTCCGCACCGCTGATCCGTATGCCGACTTTGCCGCCGCCGCGTCCTACGCGGTGAATGTGCAATTGAAAGTGGAATTGCGCATTGGCAACGAAAAGAAGGAAGCCGATCTCAAACGCTTTGCCGATCTGTTGCGCAAAGCCAATTATCAGGGCTACGTGGTGCTGGAATACGAGGCAGCCACAGATCCCTACAAAGCTGTGCCGCCTTTGCTCAAGGAACTGCAGAGCATCCTTGCCTAATTCTTTTCTGGTTAGATTAGGGGCCTGCCGAAGAGACAGATTCGCTCTCGCCCTTCACATGGGCATCAAACCAATTCACCATTTCAGCCAGCGTATGGCCAATGCTTTCTCGGGCTTGATAATTATGCGTTTCATGCGGTAGCAACACAATCCGTGCCTTGCCGCCATTGCCCTTGATCGCCCGGAATAAACGCTTGGTTTGCTCCGGCGTGGTGGCCGGGTTTTTATCATTCTCGCCGTGGATCAACAGCAACGGGTCCCGAATTTTCGGCACTGCCAAAAGTGGCGACATTTCTAGATAGGTCTCCGGCGCATCCCAGAGCGTACGGCGTTCATCCTGAAAACCAAATGGCGTCAGGGTACGGTTATACGCCCCACTACGCGCAATACCTGCCCGAAAAAGATCACTATTGGCCAGCAACATCACCGCCATAAACGCCCCGTAACTGTGCCCGCCCACACCCACGCGTTGCTGGTCGCAGACCCCCATCTTCACCACCGCATCAATCGCGGCCTCCGCATTGGCCACGATCTGTTCAGTAAATGTGTCATTGGCCATTTCCGGATCCCCCACAATCGGCATCGCCACCTGATCCAATACGGCATACCCCTGAAGAGCAAGAAAACGCGGGGAAGCTCCCGCAAAGCTGGAGAACCGATGCGGTGAATTGGAAACCTGCCCTGCCATACGTCCCTGTGTATAGGCCCGCGGATACGCCCAAAGGATGGTCGGCAATGGCAACGGAGGATTTTTCAGATCGTAACCCGGTGGCAAATGCAGCATGCAGTTGAGCATCACGCCATCGGCACGTTCGTAAGTGATGAGTTTCTTCTGCACCTCCCGCAATGACTTCGCCGGGTCCTTGAATTCCGTCAGCGGCTGGCGCTCTAATTCTCCTACCTTACGCGAGTAATAATTGGGGTGCTCGTCTTCGGTCTCATGGCGCGTCACATATTCCGAACCATCATCACTCAACAACGCCACCACGGCCTCGTAGCTTTCCTCATCGCATTTGAACAAATGCTCGCGCTCAAACTTCACGAGATTGAGTTTATCCAAAAACGGCCGGTCGCCTTCCACTGAGGAGCCGTTGCCATTCAGGAAAATGGAATTGGAATGCACACGCATCGCCCGCTTGCCGTTGGGCAACTGGCGCATCAATGGGAAGCCCGGATGCTCATAACGCTCGTTAACCGAGTGACTCCACAACAGCCGATCGTCAATATCCGGATTATCTGGATCCACCAGCCACGTGTAGTACCAGTTGCGCGAGCTGTCATATTCCCGTACTAGGGCCGTGTTCCGTGTTTCGCCCCAGTAGATTTTGGAAAACCGGTTTTCCAGAGTTGTTATCCGCTTGGGTAGACCCGTGAAAGGTGCTTCCAACATCATCACTCGGTCCCGGTTTTCCACCTCACGCGTCGGGTCGCCACCATCGAGTGCCTCAATCCAAACAATCGTCGCCGGCCCGGTCGGTCGCCAGTGATGCCCCCGCGGCTGCACTGGCACGCCACCCGCGGCCACATCCTCCGTAGCAGGTTGAATGGTCACGTGTTTCACTGAGGCCTTAAGATCCCACACCTCCGTGCTACGGGGAAAAAACTGGGCAGGCGATTGATAGGAATAAGGCGGATGAATTCGTTCCACCAACACATACCGGCCAAAGGGCGACACATCAAAGCTGCTGAAGATCGAGGGACGCCCCAAATTCTTTTGCCTGCCTGTCTTCACGTCCAGCAAGATCAACTGGGAGTTCAAATAGTAATCAAACAATTTTTCATCATGATCATTCTGCAGCAGGTCGGGATAAGTCAGCACCGGCGCTTCCTTGGGCCCCGTCTCCTGGACCACCGGCCCCACCGGAGCCCGCGGCGGCGTGGGCGGGTTACCGCGCTGTTTGGGGATGGATTGGCAAATCAAACCCTTGCTGTCCGGCAGCCATTGAAAGGTGCGGCCAGCGGCCGCATTGAGCTTCACTTGTGGAAAGGATTTGATTTGGTGATTTTCCGCTTCGCCCACATGCAGGATCACCGATGCCCGGTCGTATTGCAAAAAAGCGAAGTGCTTTCCATCTGGCGACCATACCGGCAGGCTAAATCGCCGGCTGCCCGTGGGTAACCGCAATTGATGCCTCGCACCATTGGCTACCTCCCGCAATTCCATCCGGAAATAATACTGCGGCAACGCCGGGCCGTTGTTGACTGGATTCAGGCGAATGCCCGCCAAAGCCTGTACGCGGGAGGCCAAATCTTCAATCCGCCGAAACCGATACTGCTCCGCCACCAACAAATGCCGGCCATCTGGGCTCAAGGACACGCGCGGCATCGGCCGGGAGGCAAATAATTCCTCGGCCTCCTTGGGTGGTTTCAAATACTTCTGCTGTGCCCCGACCGGAACAGTCAATAAACACGTCAGAACAACAATGAAAACAAGCGGGTTCATTTCGTCGTAAGAAAAATCATTTCAGAACATTCCGTCTGCGGCAAGCCTCCTTGCCTCTCGCCGCCGACAGGGTTAGGTTCGACTGAACGATGCTCCGTGTTCTTCAGATTTTCTGCATAATTGCCTCAATTGCAGTGATTTGCACCTCCTGTCTCGGCTGGCCGGATGCCCCGCCGCCACCGCGGGAGCTGGTTCGAACCTTTGATGAAAGGAAACTAAATGCAATCGGCGTGGCCATTCACGAGGCGCGGTTGGAAAAATACCTGCCGGGCGGGGTGCTTTGGCTGGAGCGGCAGGGCGTGGCCTTTCATCGCGCTTACGGCATGGCCAGTACGCAGCCGGTAAGTGCAGTGGCGCAGGGCAACACGATTTATGATGCTGCTTCGCTCACCAAAGTTGTTGCCACCACGCCGGCCGTGTTGTTGTTACACGAGCGTGGGAAATTGAATATCAAGGATCCGGTTCGCAAGCATCTTTCGGAATTCACCGGGCAAGGCCGGGAATCCATCACCATCCGGCAGCTGCTCACGCACACCAGTGGACTGCGCCCGGATATTTCTGTGAACGGCTGGACCGGGCATCAGGAGTGCATTGCCAAGTGCGTCGTGGAAGTACCGCGCGCGGCGCCGGATGAACGCTTCATTTACAGCGACATCAATTTTCAATTACTGGATGAAATCGTCCGGCGCGTCAGCGGGAAACGGCTGGACGTATTTTGTACCGAAGAAATCTTCGAACCGTTGAAGATGTACGACACCGGCTACAATCCCCCCGTAACAAAGCACGCGCGCATTGCGCCCACCACGGTTACCGACGGCAAGGCACTACGCGGCGTGGTGCATGACCCGCGGGCGCGCAAGACCTCCGGCATTGCCGGACATGCCGGCCTGTTTACCACGGCACCGGATCTCGCGCGTTATGCGCGCATGTTGCTGCAGGCAGGCGAACTCGACGGGATAAAATTATTCAAAGCGAAGACGGTACAATTGATGACCTCCGTCCAAACGCCCCCCACCCTGCCCGCGCGCCGCGGTTTGGGTTGGGATATTGATACGGGCTATTCCAGCCCGCGCGGGCACAAGTTCCCGCTCGGCTCCTTCGGCCACACGGGATTCACCGGCCCATCGCTTTGGATTGATCCATACTCGGAGACATTTGTGGTGTTCCTGTGCAATCGCGTGCATCCCACCGAAAACGGCCCCAGCGTGGTGCCGTTGCGGCGAACCCTTGGAACGTTAGCAGCAGAAGCGGTGAAGGGGTTTGATTTTGAAAATGTCCCGGACGCTCTACTCCCGTCGAAGCGGGACTAATATTTCACATCGGTTTCCTGCCAATCCTCTTTGGCCTCGGCCGGCACCTCGATGCGCAAGCCATCCTCCCACGCGTGAGCCTTGCGATTCACCACCAAGCCGCGCGGCAGCAGCTCGATTTCATGCCGGCGTCCTTTGCTGGTGGCATTGGCGTCGATGGGGAAAAAATCGAAGGTCACCGTCCCTGGCAGATACGTGAGGTCCGCATAAAACCAGTTACCGAAGGGCACGGATTGCGGCAGATGCACCGGATCGACGAAATTGGTTTTCACAGTTTCAAACCCCACCGGCACAGTATCGCCCGGAAATACCAGAGTGCAGTTGCGATACCCGCGCGCAGCCCAATCGATCACCAGCATAGGCGTTCCGTTGGCGTCGGTCTGAAAGGTGACCGTCCACGGGCCGTCCTTTTTGCGCATCCATTGGTCGAAGGAATACACACCGATATAAATGATCACGGCGATCAGGGCCATTTTCACGGTAAAGCCTAGGATGTGATCATCCTTAGGCGGTGAATTATCGGAGGTTTCCTCGGCCATAAAAAAATCCCCCGCATTCTGCCGTGAAGCGGATGCGGGGGCAAGGTTGCGGGCGGTTTAATACTCGCGCTTCTTGGTGATGCCCGGTTGCGGCGTCGGATAGAAGCCATTCGCATCGGCTTTAACCGGCGCGGAATCACCTCCCAGTCCGACGAGCTTCTCAATCCCGGGCGCCAACGGATCGGCGTTGAGGGCGTCATCCCACATCACACGCTGACCAGTATGCGCGGCCATGCGGCCCATGTTGCACACCTGACTGGCAAGTGCACCGCGTTCGGCTTCGTTGTACGGCTTGTCATTGCGGATGGCGTCGAGCAGATCCTCCCATTCGTCCTGATAGGGATTGGTCTCGCGCGCCGGGAATTTCCAAGTTTCGTTTTTCGGATTCGGTGTAAGGCCGGAGTACAACGTGCTGGGCGCGGGCCAGTGGCCGTTCTTGGAGAAGGTGCCAAACCCCTTAGTGCCGTGAATGTAACTGGCAAACTCATTGTGGCAGCCCTCGATGGTCCGGCCGTAGTGCATGAGCTTGGTGCCGTCGGCGTAAGTGTATTCAACCGAGTAGTTGTCGAAGTTCTGATCCACGTATGGCTGGCCCTGACGGTTCTTAGTGAAGTGCTTGCCGCCGGTGGCTTGCGCCATGATCGGCCAGGTCCATTTATCGAGGGACCCCATCACGTTGAGCGCATCGCCACCGGTGTGTTCCGGATCGCCCATGGCAGCGGCTTTCATCCAGCAGCATTCGTCGATGTTGTGAATGTAGTAATCGTTGAAGCAACCGCCACTGGCCCAAATGAAACTGTGGAAGCGGCGGATCTGCCAGCGGATTTCCTCAAGGTCCTTGTACTCATTCCGGAGTTTCTGCGGGATGGACCGCGCGGACGCCACCGGACCGTGCATACGGTAGCTGCGCATGAGCACCACATCGCCCACGGCACCTTCCTGAATCTTGTCCGCCATGGCGCCGCGCGCGCGGCTGTGACGGCACATGAGGCCCACGCCCACCTTCAAGTTTTTCTGCTTGGCCATCTTGTTGATCTCAAGGATCTGCTTGGTACCATAGCCATCGGCGGTCACGGGTTTTTCCATGAACACATTCACGCCCCGCTCCACAGCGTATTTGTAGAACACCCAGCGAAAGGCCGGCGGCGTGGTGAAGATGGCCACATCGCCCTTGTCGAGATTGCTGATGGCTTCCTTGTAGGCCTCAAAACCAATGTAGGCGCGCTGGGGCAAACCGTTTTTGCCGGTCTTGCCGAGATCCACCTTCTCCTTATGCTTTTTGGAAAGTCCGTTAAGGCTGCTCTTGAGTTTGTCCTCAAAAATATCCGCGGCAGCCACGAGCTTGGTGGGGCCGTGTCCGGCTGAAACGGACAACGCGTTACTGGCGGCGCCTGTGCCCCGGCCGCCGGCACCCACGAGCGCCACCTTCACGGTGTCGTTGACGTTTGCGTGCACGTGCGGAATGGCCACGCCGGCCAGCGCGGAGGCTCCGGCTACTTTGCCAGAGGTCTTGATAAATTCACGACGGTTGGGCGTCTCGGATGAATTGAAATTCTTGGGCTTCGCCATACGCCAATGGTCAGCCACAGTATTCCGGGCGTCAACCCCTACTTTGCCTTCAACACAGCCTGCATGGCCTCGGCGATGTTGGGTGTCTCGAAATGCGCATCCTGATGCGTCTTGGCATACCCGGCCAGAGCGCCGGTGAGGCGGTGGATAATCTCTTGATGGGCGGGGGATTCGAAGAAGTTTTTCATCTCATCCGGATCCTGTCCCAGATCGAAGAGCCACGGCTTGCCGCTGGCGGCATAGACCAGTTTGTAGCGGTCGGTCACCGCGCAAAGCCAGCCTTCGGCACTTTTGGACGAGCGCAGGATCGCAATGTCATCCCAATCCTCACCCCGCACCTGAGTGAAAAGGCTATCGGCATTTCGGCCATCAACCTTGAGGCGATGCTGCACCCCCATGAGACTGGTTACAGTCGGCAGGAAATCAATGCAACTCAACGCCTCTTTCACCACCGTACCCGGTGGTACTTTGCCGGGGCAATACAACAAAAAAGGAATACGCGCCGAACCCTCAAAGGGAACGCCCTTGTTCAAGCGGCCGTGTTCGCCGCAAAGATCTCCGTGATCGCTAGTGAAGACAATTAGGGTTCGCTCCAGCTGCCCATTACGGCGTAGCGTTGATAAAATGCGGCCGATGTTGTCATCCAGACATTTCACCATTCCATAATACTTGGGCATAAGTATCCGCACAGTATCCGCCGTAATCTTTGGTGCTTTTGCTGCCCACACCGGCGTTTGCGCACGAGTCTTATTAACCGAACGAGGGATCGGCACCTGAACGTGGTCATACATAGTGTCGTACGGGGCTCTGACGGTGTTTGGCCCATGTGGATCTGGATAACTCACCATGTAACAAAACGGCTGCCCTTTTTTTGCATTCACAAAGTCGATTAACTTATCGGTCAGCCAATCGGTGGCAAAGGTCTCCTCATTCGCATCATCAAGAGCATAGTTCGGTTCACCGTTTTTACGGGCACCAACTTGCGGTCCATCCTTAGAATCAGTAAATTTTTTCCAGTGACCGCGATTAAACATAAAACGGTTGTCCTCCCACCCGAACTGCCGAGCTGGTCCCCATTGCGGTTTTCCCTCTCCATCGAGATGCCATTTACCCGCGTAGCCGGTGGCGTATCCATGCCGGCGTAGTATTTCAGCAAAGGTCACGATCCCATTATCCAAAGGAATGCCGTTGGTGCTGACAGGCGTCTTATGAGGATATAATCCGCTCATAAATGCCGCCCGCGACGGCGAGCACACGGGGGTGGTGGCATAAAAGCTAGTAGCGATGGCTCCGTGTTGGGCAATCCAATCGATATTGGGCGTTTGCACAATTTTACCGCCATAACAACCCAGCGTCTTGAAATGATGTTCGTCGGTTTGGATCACCAACAAATTGTACGGCTTGGCCACCGACACAAACGCCGTGGCGCACAGAAGGAAAAATAAACGCATGCCGGAGCCTAATCGCTCCCGAAATGAGAAACAAACCGATTCCCTACACCAATTAACGTGTGGGTCGGGCCAGCTTTTGGACGCTTTTCACCAAATCGCGACGGCGCAGCCATTCATCCAGTTGATGGACCGGCACCCAGCGCCGGGAACGCCGGGCCTTTTCCGGCCAACGCCGCAGTTGTTTGGCCACCCGCATCGGATACAGGTCCAGCGTCCAGCGGGCCCGATTCAACCGCACGCGACGGCCATTGCGAATTTCCCCGAGTACACCCGCCTCTTCGTAGGCCTCTTCTAACGCCGTACGTTTCTTACCCAAGCGCGGAATCAGATTCCCCTTAGGCAAACCCCATCGATTTTTTTTGGTGGAAACCAACAGCACCTCGCGAAACCCCTTGCGAGTCCGAGTGGCCACCACGCCAGTCTTAACCGCTTTTTTCAAAACACCTCCTGCCATGCAAACTACCATAACGACCACCAAAAAATCAATCTCTTACCGGTAACCCAAATTGTAAAAAGCAAGGTGGGACTCGCCCCTTTTTAAATCTTCGTAACGGTTCGCTCAGTTCTTTGGCGGACGCGGCATAGGCGCGTTGGTCTGCTTCAGCCACGCCGTAAGCTTATCGTTCAGAGACTTCGCCAATTGCGGTTTGTCCTTTGCGCGATTATTCGTTTCGCCAATGTCACCAACTACGTCGTAAAGCTCTAGCGATTGATCGTCGTAATTGCGGATAAGCTTCCAGCCGTTGCTAGCCACCACCGCGCCGCCGAGGCGGTTGCCCATGTGCCAAGCGTAGTTGGGGAAATGAAAAAATATCTCACTACGTTTCATCCCGCCTCCGGGATTATGCGGAGCTTTTTGCTTAAGCAGCGGCAGAATACTCTCACCATCAATGGGTGCCTTCCCCGGTTTGAGACCTGCCACCTCAAGAAAGGTGGGGAAAAAATCCATGCTAACCACCGGCCATTCGCAGGTTGTTCCTGCTTTCACCTGCCCAGGCCAGCGTACAATCATCGGAACACGAATCCCCCCCTCATATAGGTGCCCTTTAGATTCGCGCAATGGCCGACAATCGCTCACACCCGAAAAACCACCATTATCGCTAGTGAAAATTAGGAGTGTATCCTTCGCCTCACCCATTGCCTCCAGTTCAGCCAACAACCGCCCGATTGAGGCATCCATTGCCTCGATCATTGCGCCGTATCTTGTATCGTTCAGTCCGGGCCCTTTACGATTCTCATATTTTTTGAGCAACGCCTCAGGTGCTTGCATCGGCCAATGTACGGTATAAAACCACAAGTGCGTCATCCACGGTTGATCTTTCTTTGCGCGAACAAATTTGATTGTTTCGTCGACCAAACGATCCGGTAAATACTCGCCTTTGGGCCCGTCACTCAGTTCAGCGTTGCGGTATGGTGAAAAGAAGCTCGGCGGACCACCATACGAAGTGCCTCCGATATTTACGTCAAATCCCTGACCCGTGGGAGACAACTCATTCGCCACCCGGCCACCTCGCGCCACGCTTGGGGCAATGTGCCATTTTCCAAGGAACGCATTCACATAACCCGCCTCACTCAGTCGCTCGGCAATAGTCACGTACTCCGTATCTAGTTGGCCGGTAAGCTTAGCCGGTTGAGGTCGATTATCTTTTGGAAAAAACATTCCTGGCAAATGCGTCGTCAACCCAATCCGCGCTGGGGCCTGTCCCGTCAGCACCGCGCACCGCGTGGGGGAACACACCGGTGCCGCAGCGTAAGCTGAAGTGAAACGCATTCCTTGCTCTGCCAAACGGTCTAAGTGCGGTGTCTCAACCAGTTTATTCCCTTGGCATGCCAAATCCATCCAACCCAGATCATCCGCCATGATAAACAGAATGTTTGGCTTGGAATCCTTGGCCGAAACAATATTGGCCACAACCAGAAAAACAAAAATCCAAAGATGCATTTGAAAAGAAGATTATGGCTGCTCCGGTGGGCGATGGGAAGGAATCTGCGCCTTAAAATCACCTAGGCTATGCCAGTGGAGTCGCTTGTTTAAGTCGACCTCTGTAACAGCAACCGTCCCCCATTCCTTAGCCTGCGCAAGCGGACGGCCGTTGTGACCATAGATAGCCGAGATCATCCAATCGCTTGATGCATCAGTGTATGTACTACTGATGACATATACATGATTTTCGCACGCGCGCGCCGCACCGAGCATGGGATTGCATCCCCATACCGGCCAAGCGATCACTTCGGCACCATTATTACTAAGATGACGAGCCACTTCAGGGAAGAAGCCGTCATAACAAACCATCATGCCTACCTTACCAAAACGCGTTTGGAAAACCGGATAAGTTTTGCCGGGCGAAATACCGCCCTCAATCTCGCCGCGCGGCAGGCACACCTTGCGGTATTTCCCAATCACCTTGCCGTCCGGGCCAATGAGCACGGCGACGTTATAGATGAGATTAGCATCGCGCTCGAGCAAACCGGCCACAAGATAGAGATCATGTTTCCTAGCGAGCTTGCCAAAATATTCAGTAGATGGTCCGGGAATGGACTCAGCGCATTGAGCGAAGGTGCGACCACTGTGGTAGTAAGTAAGTGTCTCAGGCAACACAACCAGATCAGCCTTGCGCTGCGCAGCATCCGCAATGAGTGGAGCAAAGAGCTTACATTTCTCATCATTGGATTTTCCGGCGCGCGGTTGGAAATGAACCGTCGCCAGTCGCACCTTACGCGGTTCGGGTGCGGGAACTGGTTTCAATGACACATGCCGCCAACTAACTCGGCCCGCATCCAACCAACGGAGGCAAAGCTCCACCTTTACCTGGGTCGCTGCTTTGGGAGCCTTAAATACTTCGAGCACCTCCACCCATCCCCCACGCGTCATGGCTCCTGTGACACGGGGGAATTCAGGCTCTGCTCGAGGAGCAGTGCCGGGGCGGTAAGAGGAAAAAGTCGGCTCATCGCGTTTTACTTTATTGCCATCGGCATCCAACCAAATCAGACGTTCGACGATGTGTCGCTGCACGTTTTGAATATCGATATCCCATGTTTTTCGGATCGCAGAAAAACGGTAATGCTGCCCGCCCTTTACTGGAAAAGTTGCCTGCCATTGACCCACTGCGCCTTTGCGACCATTAGGAAAAATGGTTAGTACTTCCCCTTCATTGCTCCATGAGGGTTCCAGTTCTGCACGGGGGGTATGCGTTTCCCAAACGTTTTGCAATGCGGCAAACGAAATGTACGGAATTGAAACGGCGAAAAAGAGGATAATGAGGCGTTTCATATTGAAGGAATAGCCTTCCTTGGAGTTTGGCAAAACACAAGCTGGAAGTCAGGGTTACTGGAATCCATAATTTGAATGAATTATACGGCCGGAAATTTTGGCTTAATCTCCTCATTACCCCACTGAACAGGATCGAGATTATAAAATGTTTTTAATGCCTCATATACTTTGGGGCATTCACGTTTCAATCGAGCCGGCCTCTCAAAAAACACCTCTGTAGCACAGGTAAAAAATTCAGGGCGGCTCTTTTCTAATCCACGCAGTGTAATATTAGTGAGGCCAGTAGTCATTGCATATGGGGGAATCACATAATCCGCGCCGCGGGTATGTGCTTCCACCAGTTTAGGAAACTCTTCCTCAAGCAACACTTCCCAATTTCGCGCTTCCTGCGAGCCGGCTTTCCCCAAGTAACCCTGTGCCCGACCATCATCTGCAAAGTCCATAACATGGGCAAACTCATGAAGGATAAGATTTAAACCCGAATTACCTTGTGCAGATTCGTCCTTGGCCGACTCCCAATGGAGCCAAACTGTACAGGGAGACGCTTGCCCTAAGTAAATTTTATCCTTTGTTATTAGCGATGTCTGTTCGCGAATCGGGTTAACCCGAAGCTCCACCAATTCAAGCTTTCGAAAATCGTAATAGTCGCGACCAGTA
>CAJWMQ010000081.1 GCA_913042895.1 uncultured Verrucomicrobiales bacterium
CCCGGCAAGACTAACACGAATACTGCCTTCGCTGGGTGCAAACGGGAACTCCCCCGTGTGCGCACCCGCCGGCAAATGAACACCGCGCATCAGGTAATTGGCCCGCAACAACTCCGCCGGCTGTCCATCGACTGTCACGCGCCAGGCCGGATGATGCTTGTCGTTTAACAACAACACAGTCGAGGTGTCCGCCCGGGTTTTCAAAACAATGCGTTTGGGATCATACGATTCATACTGAGCCGGCACCACCGTGGCATTCCCGTCCTGGCTTTCCGGCGCCGGAATCGTTTCCGAGATCAACACCTCCCGATGCGGATCCCAAGTCTTCTGCGGCAAGGTCGCCAACACCTCCCCATCCTCCACCCCACTACGCCATTGGGCGTACAAACCGGCACGGGGCAACGCTCTTTTGAAATCGATCAACGCCAACGGCCCGTTGGTGAAGGCAGTCGCCTGCACATCCTCCACCGTCCGCACTTCCTGCCCCTGCTTCTTTGGCCCCAAGCCAAAATGCAGGCGTTCATCAAACACGCCATCCTGACCATAAAAGGAATCCAAATGCGCCGCCCCACCACGCCCCAAGCCGAGCAAGTAACGCGAGCTGGTCAATTCGCATAACCGCAGTGCATCGGAAGCCAGCGCCTCACGGTATGCGCGATTGTCCGCCGCCACGCGTGGTTCCTGAATGATATCCGCGGATTGAATCTGATAATAAGGGAAATGATGCTGCGCCCACAACACGGTGTACACGCTGTTGAACAACTGCACTTGTTGAAACTGCTGCATCAAGTTTTGCATCTGCAGTTGAATCTGCACTTGATCTGTCCGGTTAGTATCCTGGAATTGCTGCTGCAATAGCATCAGTTCACTTTGCGCCAAACGCGCCGCAAACTGACCCGGGAAAATCTTCACCCGCTGCTGATGAGGCGCCCTCGCTAAGACGTTTAATACCGCGTTGTTCTCATATTTCTCCGCGTAGTTTTCATGCACCAAATACCGCGCATGCGCCCGGCCGAAATCCACCGCCAACAACAGGCCACAAACAGCCCATGCCCAATGCGCGGCACGTCCGCCCCAAACTCCCGAGATGATCAGCAGCATCACCCCCACGCTGATCACAAGTGTGATTAACCCCGCGCCCATCATCTTCAGGCTGAACTGGGCGATCAACACCGAGTCGCCTCCCATTTGCAGGCCTTCGGTCAAATGCCGTTTCAAATCCGACTGGACCGCCGCGTAAAACACCCAAAGCAGCATCCCCAGCAACACGCATCCGAGCAACCCTTGGCACAGCCGCCGATCCACGCCCTGCAATTCCCCCCACCATTTTTTCAAGTGACTGAAAAAATCGGCTTTGCGTTTTTTCTCCATATACGCCCGCGCCATTCCCTCCAGACCGTAAGCAAACAGCACCACCAACCCCAGACTGGCCGGATGCATAAACTTGATCGGGTTACGAATGCTGTTGAAGAACGGCATCGGGTACAGCATTTGATAAAACGGCGCATGCCGCCCCCAAGCAAACAACACTGATAGCGCCACAAGCACGCCCCAGAAAATCACCCATCGTCGGTCAATGGATTCCAATCGCCCCGTCAATCCCAACGCAGCCTGCACTAATGCCCAAAGGCCGACCAACATCACTAGTACTCCCGCATAAATCCCGTAGCCCGAATGCCGCGGCAATCCCGGCTGACCCGGTTTCCATCCCGGAGATTGCCCGACAGCACCCCAGTATCGGGCGCCCTCAGCCGAATCCAGCCGATAGCCAAACAAACCCGGCACAGCCAGCCGCGTGGTTTCCGCTTTGGGCAAACTCCATTGGGTGGCGAAATCCCACTGCTGCTGATCGGTCATCCGCTGTTGCTGAGCTTCTGCGGCCTTGCCCTCGGTGCTGAACAAATTGCTCAAGGCGTGCCCGGCCATCAAGGCCGCCGCCACTGCCAGGACCGCCACCAATCCCACGCCTTTTGCACCAGCCATGGCCCAGGAATCGCGCTCGGTTTCATTACGATTCAAGACCGCCATCAGGACAAATACGGCCACGTACAAACTGAAGATGCCGCCCACATCAAAGCTCTCCATCACGCCTTGGCCTAGTCCCAAACCACCCAGCACCACCCAGGCCACCATCCGCCAACCTGTTTCACGTAGTCCATGGATTACCGCCGCCATGGCTAGGAACGCCCCCGCCGCGCCCAAGGCAACGCTCGGCAAGCCCCAGCAGGCGTAGGTGAAAAAATCACCGTTCAGGGCTGCCGCCAGTCCACCCAAAAGGCATACTGGCTGACGAAATCTCAGCGCTCTAAAAAATACCCACGCACAAAACCCCAATAACACCAATGAAGTGGGTTGGTACCATTTGGCAAACAAAACGGCCCCTGATTCTCCCCCCATCCACAGGCACATTTCAAAAAACGCCTTGGTAAAATTGGGCATGGCTGAAGGCACTTCGCCGCCCACCCAGTTGAGATCCTGCCAAAATGCCCAGCCATTTCTTTCGTCGTTGGCATGCGCCTGGACCTGCCCGAGGGGCGCGTCATTGGCAAAGACGACTTTATTCTGTTCGAAGCTCTCGCTGAAAAAGCAAGCCATCACCAGTCCGAACAATCCCAATGCCAAAAGGGCATCCTTCCACCACGGCAAAACGGGGTTCTGGGGATTGTCTGAATTCGGCATACCGTCCTCAACGCCGACCTTGCCCAAACGTATCCCGCAGGGCAACGGCCAAGTTTCCCAAGACCCAGGCCGGGCCGCCGGTGATCTTGCGCGTGGTGCGGGTGACTTCGGCACGGTATTCGGCCGTGGCGTCCGGTTCACCCTGGATCATGACCCGGCTGGTGCCCGCCAACAGACAACGTTGGCGGAAATTCCAAAGCCATGCTGACAAGCCGCCCTTGCCCAACAGCGCCGAAGCCGCGCACATGGCCTTCCATTCGTCGGCGATTACTTCCGAGGGTTTGGATTTGTTGTGTGAAGTAGTCGTATGCTCATGCCGCCGGTATTGGCAAAGCGCGGATGGCACCTCGATGATGCTCTCGCAATGCGTCGCCAGTTCCGCATAAAAAACGGCGTCGGCGCACTGGATGTAATCGAGACTGAATTCCAAGGGCAATGGGGCGCGATTGGTTTTCATCAGCACCGCCGGCAAACAGATCGTGCGCAAGTCCGCCTGCGAGGCAATGAAGCGCTCGCGCGCAATGCGCCGAGGTTGGCCGTTCGGCTCGATAGGAAACGGATTCACCAAATCTCCGCCCTGCACGAGCGCGGCATCTTCATCAATCACCTCGTACGCCGCATAAGCCAGTGCTAGACCGTCGATCGACTCCAGCGGATCCAGCAAACGTTCATAAAAACCCGGCGCCACCAAGTCATCGGCCGTGAGCAGATGTAGCACGTCCGCTTCGGAGGCAAACTGAAGGGCAGCATTGAAATTTTTTGTAGAGGATACATGCGCCTCGTTCAAGCGCCACTCGAACCCTTCCGACTCAAACTCCTTGGCAATGGACGCCGTGCCATCGGTGGAACAATTGTCCTGAATGATAACACGGTCTGGCCGGCGCGTTTGGGCGGCCACGGAATCCAGCGTAGCCCGCAAAAACCGTTCCCCATTGTACACGGGAATCACTGTCACCAACCGGCTCATGCCTTACCCAAGATCCGTCGAAACACCTCCGCCACGCGCGCCACCTGCGCCTGCTCCAGGCACAGTGCCGAAGGCAGGTTGATTCCCCAAGGGCTCAGGCGATAGCTCACCTCATTGCGCTTTCGGGCCACTACCGATTGCGACTGACCGGCGTATGCCGGCAGACTGCTGAGCGGATGAAACATTGGCCGACTGTCAATGCCCTCCTTATCGAGTGCCGCCATCAGTTTTTCTTTTGGCAAATTCAACATCGGATCCAATACCGCAGTCACCATCCAGTAGGTGTTTTTTGTTTCGGCCGGTTCATGATTGAGCGTGAGACCATCCACGCCCTCGAGCGCTTCCCGATACCACGCGAAAATCTCCCGTTTCTTGGCCACCAATTCGTTCGCGCGTTCCACCTGCCCCAAGCCAATCGCCGCGGCCACCGGCGGCATCTTGTATTTGAATGCCACCTCGGTGTTTTGAAAATGCACATCACCCGGCTCGCGACCGTGATCGCGCAGGTGCAGCACGCGCGCGTGCAGGACATCATCATCCGTCACCAACATCCCGCCTTCACCGGTCGAAAAAGTTTTGGACCCATGAAAACTAAAGGCCGCCACATCGCCCAACGTCCCCGCCTTCCGCCCACCGCTCTCACTGCCAATCGCCTCGGCGGCATCCTCCACAATCAACAGCCCGTGCTCCTCGGCAATCGGCCGCAATGCATCATAATCTGGCACACCGCCATACAAATCCACCGGTAAAATTGCCTTAGTGTTTTCCGTGAGACACGCGCGCACGCTCTCGGCGCTAAGGCACCACGTGCGCTCGTCCACATCGGCAAACACCGGCGTGGCGCCCACATACGTCACCGGCGCGGCACTGGCGATCCACGTAAGGTCGGGCATAATCACCTCATCGCCCGGCCCAATTCCTGCCGACGCCAAGGCCAGATGCAGCCCCGAAGTGCACGAAGGCAAACTCACCGCGTGTTTCACGCCGATATACTTGGCAAAAGCTTCCTCGAAGCGGCGCGGATATTCCTCTGCGCGGGCGTACCATCCATGCGCCGCCGCGTCGGTGGCATAATCAATCTCCCGTTGCGATATACTCGGCCCGGCGATGGGAATGCGGTCTTCCATCAGTCCACCATGCATTTCAAATAACCGCCCGGCGCCACGCTGATTTGCAGCTTGGCATCAATGGCCGTGTCCACTTCGAAACGATCACTGGTAGACATAAATGCCTCCACGGCCGTCGCTGGATTATCCTCTTTATCCCACGGGCGATCTGGAAACGATCCCGCCGGCATTTCCTCGATGAGAGTATCACACACCACGAGGTAGCAATCCTTCGTGACGAGCGGCGCGTACAGCTCTAGCTCACGCAACACATGCGCGTGCGTGTGATTCGAATCCAGCACGACCATAACGCGTTCAGCGCCGTCCGCCACCGCCCGCACTTGATCTGCAATGGAGCCGTCGATGGACGAGCCTTGAATCATTTCGATGCGCTCAAACATCGGATGCGCCTCAATCTCGACGCGGTTGTGATCACGAATGTCAATATCAACACCGAGCACACGGCCGTCATTGCCGAGCAGTTTCAGCATCGACGCGTGAAAAATCAGCGAACCGCCATGCGCGATACCTGTCTCAATAATGAGATCCGGCTTGGTGTCCCAAATGATTTCCTGCAACGCCGCGAGATCCTGCGGAAACTGAATGATCGGGCGACCGAGCCAGGTAAAATTATAGGTGTACTTGTGCGGCGCAATGGCGTTGACCCAGTCGATCGTAGCCTGCCGCACCGCCGCATCGGTGCGCAGCCCCTCGATGTTTTCCTGCACTTCGGCAATGAAACGGGCCACTTCGCTCATTTCACGAAATCCTTCCAGCAAACCGTCCGCGGAGCAATCACATCCCGTCCGGCTTGTCCGCAGTTTGCCAATAAATCGAGCGCGCTGACAAACGGCGTGAAGTCCCCGTGCAATTGAGGATAGGCGCGGTTTTCATAATCCATGTACTCCACCGCGATCCCCGCCTCGTCGAACGCCGCATGATCCAGATAATCCGCTGCGCCCTGCCCGGTCACATACCGCGTCGCGCCAAGCTCCCGGCAAATCGCCAGAACTCGCTCGCTACCGCCGCCTTTGACCGCCATCTCTGATGATCGCAACACGGTCTTGGGCAATACCCCAAACGAATCCGCCAACGCCTCCATGCTCGCCGCGCCTAAGTCCGCCAAGGACACGTGGTCTGCAGCAAACACCCCCTCCACCAGCGAAAGCATCTCAGCTGCATGCGGTGGCGCCGCGTAAGCTTGCTGGAGCGTGGCCGAATGTTTGCGTTGCCAATCATGCGTTGCCGGTTGGGCTTCATTGAGCCTCTGGCCTAATTTGTTTTCCGCCAATGGCACGGTTAGCCACGGCGTGCCGTCGGTCGTCTTGATTTGCACGCGATTGAAAAAACCACCCTTCGAAAACTGCGCGTCATCTAGGTGCACCCACACATCCGCCAGCGCCATTTGCTCAAGCATCCCCACCCACGGGAAATACATCGGCTGTGAAATGACCACCGTTTTCATCGCAACCGTTTCTCCATGAACAGCACGTCCCGCCAATGCCGGCCATCAAAATACAGCCGCCGCTTGAGGTCGACCGCCGAAAATTTCAATTTCCGATAAAACGCAATCGCCCGATGATTCACCCGCAACACACGCAACGTCAATTTTCTGCAACCGCGCTGTCGCGCCTCCGTCGCTAGCAACCGCATCGCCGCCGTCGCCACGCCTTTGCCGCGAACATTCGCCTCCAAACAAATCCCCAAATCCGCCGAACCCGATTGAATTTGTGTCAATTGCACAAACCCGCGCGGGCCATCGGCATCAACCACCCAGAACGCGCCCTGCGGATCATGGGTTCGTCGGCGAATCCATGCCTCCACCTCCACATCCGAATACACGAACGCTTCAATCATCAGCTGCCGCTGGATCGACTCATCATTCCGCAAAGCCGCCAGCAAGGAAAAATCCGATTTCACGGGAGCTCGCAATTGGACTGTCACGGCAAAAACATCTCCAGCTCCGGCAGCGATTCGGCGGCCAATTCCGTTTGCGCCACGCGCGGGTTAAGCCCGACATACAATCGCTGCACTGTTTCCGGCAAGGCTTCCGGCGATACGATTGGCTTGCCGAGCAGGACTTGTTGTTGTCGATGCGGATTTTGATCGAGGAAACACACAACCGCTTCCGGCTGTTCCAAGCTCGCGTGAATGAATGTGCCGTAAAAGCCCGAGCCATAAATCGCCGCCGCCCCTGAACCGGCCTTCTCGAATGCTGAAACGCGATCACCAAACTCGTTCCAATACGCTGCCATTTCCTGAACCGATTGAGAAATGGATTTCGTTTCCGTCTCAACCCCAACGCCCTCGCCCTTTTCAGCCACGACCACCCACGCACTATTATGAGCCTCACCATTAATTTGCCGTACAATGAAACCGGCATCTACCAACAGGCGTTGTAGCGATTGCGCGGAGAAGTGATTCACATGATCGGCCACTACAAGGTCCGCCGTGTTGGCAAAAATGTTCGGCACCAAAAAATAAAACGCACCACCTTCCTTCAACAATCCATGCACAGCGCACACAAACGCCCGCGGATCCGTCACGTGTTCCAGCGCAAAAAAGGAAAGAACCGCGTCCATTTGGCCAGCCCATCTGACCGGCACTTCATTGATCGCCTGATTGGCAGTCGGCACAAAATCATTCCAAAACCGCCGATACTGTTCACCTACATCAAACACAAACGGCACCACATCATCACGCCGACCACACAGCCCTTTCAGCGTACTGGCCTTGCCGCAGCCGTAGTCAAGCACGCGGGCGTTGACGGGCAGATTCACTTTCTCGAGCAACGTGGCGATTTGGTGTTCGGTACGGAATATTTTCTCACTTCCACGCACTTCGTAGAGTTGATCTTCCCCCTCGCTGGCGGTGAGGATGTGATAATCCTCCGCATAAAATTTCTCGAGTGTAGGCAGTGGAGCTGTCTGAGTGTGGCCGCATTCTTCGCAGTGCCAAACGCGCGTGCGACCTTCCAGCACTTGGCACAGGGAGGTAATAGAAAACGGCGCGGACGATTCGTACACCGGCTTAGCGAGATTCGATTGGCAAATACAGCACGCCTCCATTAATCCACCACCAATTCCGGATGCACGGCCCGCAGGTCTTTGCCGGCGGCGTATGCACCGGTCCAGCCGAGTTTCCTGCCCGTCGGCTCGACGAAATTAAACCACCGAAATTGCAGTGACCACCGCGAGCGGTCGGAAATATTTTCACCGGAACGATGCAGCGATAGGAAATCGACCAACACCAAATCACCAGGCTCGGTCAACGGCGCCGTCTTTTTGTATTTCGCCACGCGCGCTTCCTCATCCACCAACGTGAGCCCATAAGCGCCCGTCTTATCCGGATTCGCTTCATCTATTTCCTGTACCGGCGCAAGGCCATCTCGATGAGATCCCACACAAAATTCGACCGGCCCGAATTCTGGAGTCATCGCCACGAGCGGACTCCAAAACACCAACCCATCGAGGCTGCGAATTTGAGCTGGGTAATCCTGATGCCAGCCGGCGCGGAATTTTTCTTCCTGCGGATTGTCGATGCGGATGCCGTAGCCGCCGGCAGCGATGGCGGGTTGATCGGTGGCGCGCACCTGCCGCACGACGGCTTCGTGCTTTGTGCTCGCCACTAGGCGGATGAAGGCGGGAATTTGTTTCACCGCATCGTACACGCGCCCGCCTAATGCGCGGTCGTGCGCGATCAATTCCTGAAAGCCGTCATCAAAATTCTCCGGCGCAAACGGTGGTTGCTCGATGGTCAGCCCCTGCTCCTCCATCACCAGCCCAATAATGGCATGGATGCCACACTGGATGGGCTCGATTTCGGCGGCTTCGTAAAAGCCGCGCACCACCACAAAGCCGTCGCGTTGGAACGCTTCCAATTGTTCGGTTGTGAGGGGCACGCTCATGATACGTAATCGGAGAACGATTGATCGCGGTCATTCACAATGGGATCAGCCAACGGCCAATCGATTTGAAATGCAGGATCATTCCAGCGCACGCCGGTCGCCGCCTCGGCCTCGTACGCGTTGCTCATTTGATAAAAGAGCGTGCTGTCATCGGCCAAGGTTTGAAACCCGTGCGCGATGCCTTTAGGCATGAAGAGCGCGCGGCCGTTGGTTGCACTGAGTTCCGTCCCGAAGGATTGCTTGTAGGTCGCCGACTCCGGCCGGAGGTCCAGCGCCACATCATGCACAGCGCCGGCCACACATCGCACCAGCTTGGCCTCGGCGTGTGGGGCGGTTTGAAAATGAATACCTCGCAAGGTGCCGCGGCGGGCGTTGTGCGAGAGATTGCACTGGGCCAAATCCACCGACAATCCCTGTGCGGCAAAGGCCTCGCGGCACCACGCGCGCGCGAACCAGCCGCGGGCGTCCTCGTGGCGATCCAGATCGATCACATACACGCCGGGCAAATGGGTCTCGGTAAATTGCATCAGATCAGGCGCACTTCGGGGATCGGGATCAGGAACTGGCCGCCGGCTTCCCGATAGGCCGCTTGCTGCGCGAGGATTTCATCCGCGAAATTCCACGCCAACAACAAAGTCACATCCGGCGCACGTTTTACTAACTCTCCAGCGTCCACTACAGGCACATGGGCCCCGGGTGTCAGGCGACCGTGCTTGTGCGGACTGCGGTCGGCCACGAATTCCAAATCCGGCGCGGTCAGCCCGCAATAATTCATCAATGTACTGCCCTTTGCCGCGGCGCCGTAAGCGGCCACGCGTTGGCCGGCGGCCCGCAATGCAGCCAATTTTCCGCGCAAGGCCTCACGGGTGGCGGCGGCCTGCGCGGCAAAGTTTTCGTAGAAAGGCGCTGTGTTCACTCCGGCTGATGTCTCGGTCGCGCGCAGTTCTGCCACGGAATCTTCCGCCTCGTACGTTGCATGACGCACAAATATCCGCAGCGATCCCCCATGCAACGGGGTGCGCTCCACTTGAGTGATCCGCAATCCGTGCCGGGCGAACAACGGCTCCAGCGCGGTGATCGTGAAATAAAACACGTGCTCGTGATAGATCGTGTCAAACTCGCCCTGCGCGATCATGTCCACGGCATACGGAAACTCCAGCACGGCGCGCCCCTCGGACGACAGCAATTCGCGCAGGCCGGCGACGAAGTCGTTTGTGTCCGGCACATGCGCGAAGACGTTGTTCGCCAGAATCAAATCAGCCGGTTGTTCAGCGGCCAATTCGCGCGCGAGTGGTTCGGTGAAAAAATCCACGCGCGTGTTGACGCCGCGTCCCCGCGCGACTGCCGCAACATTGTCGGCCGGCTCAATCCCCAGATGCGACACACCGGCCTCGGCAAAGTGCCGGAGGAGATAGCCATCGTTGCTGGCGATCTCTACCACGTGTTGGGGTGCGAATTCCTTCTGGTATCGCTCCGCGCATTCAGCGGCGTGTGCCACCCACGCATCGGAGTAGGACGAGAAATAAACGTACTCGCTGAAAAGCTCCACCGGCGGCACGAGATCGGTGATCTGCAGCAGCCAGCATTCGGTACATACCGCCAGCCGCAGCAGAAAGCGGGGTTCGAGCTGATCCAGATCTTCCGGTGACAGAAAATTATTGGCCAAAGGCTGCTCGCCCAAATCGAGCACCAACAAGCCATCGAGAGACTGACAGGAGCGGCATTGGAATCCGGTCACTTCCATGTCAGCGAGCCCAAACGCAGGATTGAGCGGAGGCCGCCGCGGCGTAGGCTTCCAATTGCAGCCGGCATAAATCCGCGGCCGCAGCGGATTCGCCTTCATGCCGTTGCTGATACCAGCGGGCGGTTTGGTGCACGGCCTCGGCAAAATCCCAAACCGGCATCCAATTCAGTACGGTCGCGGCCTTGTCGATATTCAACGACAACGTAGGAGCTTCGTGCGGGGCGTTGGGATCGGAAGCATCGGTCCATTCGCCGGGCCAGTGTTGCAGTAGGGTGTCCACCAGCTCCAGAACCGGCCGCTGGGCTTCAGGGCGCGGACCGAAGTTAAAGGCGGTGGCCAAGGATTCCTCTTCCGCCAAACGCGCGCCCAGCCAGAGGTAACCGGATAGGCAATCAAGCACATGCTGCCACGGCCGCGTAAAGGCCGGATTGCGCACAGCGATGGAAGTTCCGGCGAGAAGCGCGCGGATGCAGTCGGGGACAATCCGATCCTCACCGTAATCGCCGCCGCCGATCACATTGCCTGCGCGGGCAGTGGCAATGCGACCGCGGTAAGCACGCCGCCAACTGGCAGTCATGATTTCCGCCGCAGCTTTGCTTGCCGAATAAATGTCGTGTCCGCCCAATGAATCCGTTTCGCCAAACGCATGATCGCTGCCGTCATTTTCGTAACACTTGTCGCTGGTCACCACGACCACGGGGCAATTGTTTTGATGCACACGCAAAGCTTCCAGCACGTGCGCGGTGCCGAGGATATTGGTGGTGGCCGTATCCAGTGGCGCCTCGTACGAGCGCCGCACGAGCGGTTGGGCGGCCAGATGAAACACGATCTCCGGCTGCACGGTGGCGGTGGTTTGTTGAACCAATTCGAAATCGCCGAGATCGCCGATGGTCTCGCTGGCGAAGGTGTCGGGCGCTAGTGTTTCGTAGAGATTAGGCGGCGCGTGGGGCGAGAGAGCGAAGCCATGCACGCGGGCGCCCAGATGCTGCAGCCATTGACTGAGCCACGCACCCTTGAATCCGGTGTGGCCGGTGACCCACACGGTTTTGCCGCTGTAAAATCCGCCGAACATTCCTACCAAATTTTCCACGGCGCTTCGCCGGCCGCCCACAGGGCCTCGAGCTGTTGCTGCTCGCGGTAGGTATCCATGCACTGCCAGTAGCCGGGATGGCAATGGGCCTTGAGCTGGCCTTCGCCGGCGAGCTGCTCAAGCGGCTGGCGTTCAAGGATACTCTCGTCGCCAGTGAGATACTCGCCGATGCGCCGGTTGAAAACACAGTAACCGCCATTCACAAAACGCGGTTCTTGATCTGGCTTCTCGGTGAACGCGGTGATAGTACCTTCGGTGATGGAGAGTTCACCAAAGCGACCAGCCGGCTTCACGGCTGTGGCGGTGGCCACCGCGCCGTGACTTTCATGAAACTCCACCGCAGCATTGATGTCGCAATCGCTCAGGCCATCGCCGTAGGTGAAAAGGAAATTCTCTTCGCGCACATGCGGCAGGGCGCGGGCGAGGCGACCGCCGGTTTGGGTTTCGGCGCCAGTATCGAGCAAAGTCACCGCCCAGTCCTCCTCATCGTGATGGGTGTGATACTGCACCTCCGGCTCACGCCCGAGCTTCAGCGTCACGTCGCTGGTGTGCCACAGGTAATTGCGAAAATAATCCTTGATGATCTCGCCCTTGTAACCGAGGCAGAGGATGAATTCCTTGTGCCCATGATGAGCGTAGGTTTTCATGATATGCCAGAGAATCGGCCGGCCGCCGATCGGCACCATGGGTTTAGGGCGATACTCCGTTTCCTCGCGCAGCCGCGTGCCGAGTCCGCCACAGAGAATGACCACCTGCATGACCGCAGCTTAGCCCTGCCTGTGCGCACTGGGCAACGCTAACTCTTGCCCAACGCCTCCAAATGCCGCAGTTCCTCGCGAGCCATGGCGCGGTAATCATAGCGTTGAGCCAACTCCCGGCCCTGACGGCCCATCGCCTCGCGGGCCGCAGGGTCAGCTAGCAATTCCAAAATCGCCCGGCTGGCGGCAGTTTTATCCCCAAGCGACACCGAATGCAGCACGTCGGGAAAAACCTCCTGAAAAACCGGCAGGTCATAGGCCACCACAGGCAGTTCACTGGCCAGATATTCATTTACCGCCAAACCCCAGCCTTCCTCGCTGGATAGGCTCAGTCCCAGCCTCGCCTCTGCCAGCAGCCGGTTTTTATCCTCCTCACCTATCCCGCCGGTGAATTCCACGCCATCCATCAAGTTACGCGCGGCAAATCGATCCATCACCGCCGTCCGATGCGGCCCTTCACCAACCACCTTCAACGTGGCCGCGGGCCGAGCGATTTTCACTTGAGCCCAAACTTCCGGCAGATCAAATACGCCTTTCAATTCATGCAACCGACCAAGAAAAACCAAGTCGTGTTTTTTCTCCGATTCCGGTAGCGACCTAAACTGATCCAGATCGATGCTCGAACCCACCGTGCGCGTGTCACTGGGCGTGAGCCCGAGCCGTTCCTCCAGCGCGCGATAATCGCGCGCCACCACCGGGCTAAGGCAATACACAAACGCCGCCTCAGTGGACGCCCATTGCGCGCTCTTTTTTTCGCCCCAAAGCAATAGGCGATTGATGAACCCCGTCCGCTGAGTTTGTGCCCCGAGCACGTGCTGGATCTTTACCCCCCATGGCACACCGAGGCGCCGTGCAATCGCCCGGGCGCAATAGGTCTCCACCACGAACGGACAGGTGGCGTACACCAGATCATAACCCGTCTGCGGCCGTCGCAAGGCGGAAAGGCAACGCCATGCGTACGCGGGAAAGTGCCGCCAGGTTTGATGTAATTGCGCAGTGGCATCGAAAAAATCATCACTGCTGAGGTGGCCGCATTCCGGTGCCAATTCACGCAACTGCGCCTTCGCCACCCGACCGGCAAGAAAATCGACCGTGTGCCCATCGGCCACCCACACCCGCGCCATGTTCACATACTCACGCAGCACGCCCGAGATGGAGACGCGGTCATTGAGCGTGTTGTGAACGAGCAAAATGCGCATGGCAGGGATCAATTCGGGGCATCAAAT
>CAJWMQ010000082.1 GCA_913042895.1 uncultured Verrucomicrobiales bacterium
TTGCTTCGTTGTTGCGTGGGGGTTGATGCTGGAAGGTTTGGAGGAAGACCAGGCCAAGTTGGGACAATTTGCAATGTCACTCGCAATAATTCTGCAACGCGGAAGGAAATGGACGCGACGAAAAGGGAAAGTGGTGGTGTGTGGGAGGAAGAGCTGCAGCACGGTGATGGTGATGGTGATGATGCAGGGGGAAGTCAGCATTGGACACATGGTGAAACCAGCGATGAGGATGCTGACGATGAGTGTGCCGATGACGACAACACTGATGAAGACGACAACATGGTTGAAGATAACAACAGTGATGAGGAAGAAAACACAGACGACGACGTGTTAAGCGATGCCCTTGAGGCCTTGAAGGGCTGGAATCCGCAGTCCGTCTTTGGCTCGTCTCCATCATCGCCTCCTGCTTCTCTTCCTCCTCTTTCTTTTGAAAACGAATCACACCCGGCTCTGCAGTCACATCAACAAAAGCTTCTTCAGCGTGAGCAGCGGGAGCAGGGCGCAAGCTGGCACTCCCACCACTCCTCACACTTGCAAGAGTCGCACCTTCAGCACCCATTCACAGAGCAGCCAGTCTTGGACAACTGGCTTGGTGGAGATGGCCTGCTGCTGCACACTGGGCATGAGGAAGCAAGCGCATTTCAACGCATCCATGCCAGTGGCGGCGGTGATGGCCGGTGGTAGGTCATGGGTCAGCGCGGGATCAACAATCGCCACAGCGGGCAACATGCGCGGATGACGCAGGCTCACTTTTACGCGTCGATCGCGACAAGTGATCACGGCATTGCGCGTGACCTCCGCGCCCGTGCCGGCGGTGGTCGGGATGGCGATAAACGGCAGGGGCGTCTCGGTGAGCGGTTGGCCGCGGCCGATGACTTCCAAGTAATTCAGCGGTTCTCCTGGGTTGGTCACCAGGGCGGCGATGGCCTTGCCGGCATCAATGGCGCTACCGCCTCCGATGGCGACCACAACCTCGCGCCCGGCGGCGGTCCGTATGCCTTCGGTAACGTGGGAGAGTGTCGGCTCACCGGGAATGCAGTGCACCGCGCAGTCGAATTCCTTCAGTAAATCCAATAAAGGCGCGGCACGCGTGGGGCTGCGGCCGGTGACGACGAGCACCTTACGGCCGAAACCCTCTATGGCCGCAGGCGCTTCGGAGAGTTTGCCTTCGCCGAAAATAATGCGGGTGGCCGTGGCGAATTCGAACGCAGGGTTGGCCGAGTTACCACTCACTGTCAGCAGGGAAATGGTTGGTGAGCTTCACGGCGTGGCGGGGCTCTGCCATCATGTCGGCCACAGTATCGCGCCAAGCTGCGTAATGAGCGGTCTCTTTGTGCGCTGCGGGCGCGGCGTTGTTCCGGTATACTTCATTCAGGATAAACCGGGTAGGGTCCTCATTATCCTGCAGCACATCAAAGCGCGCGATACCCGCTTCCCGGATACTGTTGCGGGCATTTTCCAGTGACGCCTCACGAAAGGCCTCAACACAATCTGGTTTCACATGAACATGAACGAGCACAATCAACATAACCGGACGATACGCGCGCAAGCCGTGACGGCCAATAAAATGTGGGCCCGTTGCGCGGCAGGGAATGTGTGCTAGTTTGGGGGAGTGAAAAACTGATGAAGTCTTATCTTCCATTTCTGCTCATTCCGATCCTCTTGATGACGTTGTTTTGGTCAACAGATAAGGATCCAACGGAAACATTGGTGGTGTTGAAGAAGCCGATGCAACTACGAGACGATCCAGAGGATCCGGTGGTGATGGCACGAGCGCCAGCGCAATTGCCGCCTAGGGTCGTGAAGCAAATGGCCCAAGCCAAGCCAGGTCAGCGTTTTGTAGTTTCCTTAGGCAATGGAGAATCGGCGACGGTGAGTTTTACGTCATCTCAAAGAACGGTGACTGGCGGCAAAGTCCTCCGTGGGAGTTTTCCCGGGCAAGCCGGCGGGAGCACTTTATGGGTGCAGGAAGGCGGGCGCTGGGCGGGGACAATGAATTTTCCGGATGGCCGACGCTTCACGTTAATGCCTCGATCTCAGGGTGGGTACGAATTAGAGCGCGTGGATTTATCACGATCGCCGATCTGCGCTTCAGGGCAGTTGGTGTATCCCTCGGAGGAGGAATTGGCGGCGCGGGTGCGTCCCTTGCCCGATGGGTTGGGGCAATGGAGTCCGCGGGAGCCCTTGCGCCGGTTAAACCCCGAGCATCGACCTCGTGATGAAAATTATCAGCGCATCAATATTCGGACATTTCCGCGTGGCTACACGAATAGTGGACGGCAGTCACTGGAGAGTTTGGTACCTTTTTTCAACCGGAAGAATAATAGCAAAAGGCAGGTTGGCGAGGGGGGAAGTGTAACCATTACTTCCACCCAAACTTCAGGTGATGGCGATGCGGGTTCGACGACTTCCGGTAAACCGAGTGTGCAGGCGCGTCAGCCGTTGAAGATAAATATGCGCGGCGGCACGCAGGTGGATTTATTGGTGCTCTACTGTCGATCGGTGGCCTCGGTGTATGGCGGGGATGATGGGTTGAAGGCGGCTGCGCAATTAGCGGTGCAGAATGCCAATGAAGCATTTTCCGAAAGTGGAGCCACCGTATCCCTGCGAATGGTACATTTGGCACCGGTGAATTACACCAACGCCGGTTCGATTAGTCAGGATTTACGCAACCTTACTTTCAAAGATAAGGTTTTGGCGGATGAAATGAACCGTTTGCGAGATGAACATCGGGCGGACTTGGTGACGCTGATTTCTGACCGGCCGGCTGGCGGGGTAGGGTGGTTGATGACCCGCGCTAAGGGTATGGCGAAGATGGGCGTGAATGTGCTGGGACGCAGCTCGTTACGGGGCTATGTGCTGGCGCATGAGGTGGGTCATAATATGGGCTGCCAGCATGCTGAAGGCGATTCCGGAACATCCGCGGACGGCCTCTACGCATGGGGGTATGGGCATCGCTTTCAAGTGGTGGAGGATAACGGCGGGTTACGCCAATGCCGGACGGTGATGGCGTATGCACCGGGCCGACGTATCGGGCGGTTTTCCAATCCTAAGAAACAATATCTTGGTGTCGCCACAGGGTCGGAGTCTGCAAATAACGTGCGGGTGTTGAATGCTGGGGCGGAAGTTGTGTCGCGCTATCGTTAGTTTTCTTTGCTGGTTTTTGGCGTGAGTCGTGGTACTTTGAGGGACACGTTTTGAAAAAATGGCGCAAATTATTCCTGGTTTTGTTGGGGCTGTTAATGGCCGCCGGTTGGGTGTGGTGGCTGCCTAAGTCAGTGCCATCTTTGGTGATGGAGGTGTTGCCGATGCGAGCCAAGGAGCAATTACCTGAGGCTCCCGTAGCCAAACGCTACCGGCATGTGCGGTTAAACCCGGATATCGTGTCGGCTGTTCAGGCGGGGAATCGGTTGATCACGCTAGAGTTGTTCCCGGGCGAATCAATCAAGGTACGTTTGGAGAAAGCGACGTCAACCGACCCGATGAGCACGGAGGTGCATGGGGAGGTGGTGGGGATGCCTGGGGCGGCCGTGAGTCTGATTACTTACGAAGGGGTCTTAGCTGGCAGTATTGAGTATCCCGACGGGCGGCATTTCCTCATCAACTATGCAGACGAAGAGGCGCACTCGATTGTGGAGATTAATCCAGTGGCTCTGCACGCGCCGCAGCGCGGGGTGCCGCCGGGGGGGCATCCGGAAACCTTGAGCCTGTTTCAGCCGCGCGAAGGAGGAGTGGTTTCCATGCCGCAGTTTCGGTATCGGCCCGGCGTGGTGTATCGGGTGCCGGGGTTCCCACAGTTTACCCACGTGCTGACACTTACCAATACGCTCTCCACCAATTTATGGCCTGTGCCGCTGGCACCGGTGATGGGCCCGCCAATAGTCGGGGTGTTGGCGTGTTACACGGGGTTGGCTGAGAAACAATGCGGGGGCAAACGCGGTGTGGAAACCCGTGTGCGAATTTCCGTGGCGCAAGTGAACAACGCCTTTCGTCGGAGCGCGGTGTCGGCGCGACTGGTGTTGCTTGGAACAGAGAAGGTTAGTCATGTGACATCTGGGAACAGTACTACGGACCTAGTGAACATGACGTTTGCCGAGACGCCGGGATTGATGAAAATTCACGAACACCGGCAGCGCCATCGTGCTGATTTGGTGACGCTTTTCACTGGCGCAAGCCCTCAAAATATTATGCATGGCAGTAGTTGGATGCTCAACAGTAAGAACGGCGCACCGGCTTATGGGTTTAATGTGGTGGAGGCGATCTACGCGCCGACGTCGGTGTTCGTGCATGAGATTGGCCATAATCTAGGGTGTTCACATGCGACCAACGATGTGGGCGGGTTTATGCACGGCGCGTTTACCAATTCACATGGCTGGAAATTCGGCATCACTACAAACGGAAACACTTATCCAATGCGCACGTTGATGTCTTATGGAATGGGGCGACGGCTTGGCTATTTTTCCAATCCAAATGTTAATGTTTGGGGTGTGCCCACCGGGGATACGAACTTTGCGAATAACGCTTTCACCATCCAGCAAATGGCGCCGGTGGTGGGTTCATACTTCACTGAAATCATTCACCACACGCAGTTGGTTCCGAATGCCCAGCCGATTTCAATTCTACCTGGCACGACCAATCGCCCCGGCGTTCGGCAGCCGCGAAGGATTTTTTGGGGCACGGGGGAGTAGCTACCGGCGTTTGCCGATGCACCACAAATGCTGGTGGGTGCGCAGAAACAGCTGGCCGTCGGAGGCGGCGAGGGAGCTGTTGGTGAGGATGCCGTCTAGGGCGTTGATGCTGAGCAGTTCAAACTTCGGGTTGGCGCGCACGACAATGGTTTCGCCGGATTGGTTCGGAATGTAGATCCGGTCGCCAGCGAGAATCATCGAGCTCCAGGATTCCTGTTTGGGGCCGCGGCCACGCACGCGTTCGGAAAACTGTACTTCACCGGTTTTCAAATCGAGACATTCCATGATGCCGTTGGTGTTCAGCACGTAAATGTGGCCCTGATAAATCACGCCGCTGCCCAGGCGATTAGGCGTGCGTTCGGTGCGCCATAAGGTTTGTGGGGTCACATCGCCCCGGCCTCCGGCGGTCACGGCGACGGAGGTGCCGAAGTAACCGCCCATGCCGACGACTACGTTTTCCCCCGCGATGGGGGAGGTGTAGATGAGCGGGTTGAGGCCTTCACAAATCCACAGGCGTTTGCCGGTGCGCGGATCAATGCCGGCGAGGCTGCCGGGGTAATTCATCACCAGTTCCGGCCCCTTTTTGGTGGGCACCAGAATGGGCGTGCTGAAGCTACAGATCCATTTGGAATCTTTGTTGCCGCGGAAACCATCGGTGCGTCCCTCTATGCTGACAGCGGGGTCGTTGAGCTGCCACACGGTTTTGCCGTTGCGCTTGTCGAGGGCGATAAGATGGGCCTTGGGATCGGGGCCACGGTAAATGTAAACCAGATTGCCATGAATAACCGGCGAGGCGGCGGAGCCCCACGTGAACTGAATCTTGCCCAGATCGCGTTGCCATAGAAGTTTTCCGGAAAGATCATAACACACGGCCCCGGCGGAGCCGTACACGGCCACCACGCGTTCGCCATCGGTAGCGGGGGATTCGCTGCAGTATGGGTTGGTGCGATGGGAGTTTTCGGGGTCCGCATATTTCACGGTGCGTCGCCAAAGCTCTTTGCCGTCAAGGCGATCGAGGCAAATGAGGGCTCGCTCCTTTTCCTCTTCCAGCGGTTGGGTCAGGAAAATCTTTTCGCCCCACAGGATGGGCGTGCTGTTGCCGCGATAGGGAAGTTCAATTTTCCACGCGATGTTTTCGGTGGCGCTCCATTTAAGCGGTAGGTTTTTCTCTGTGGTGATGCCCACGCCCGAGGCCCCGCGCCACATGGGCCAGTTGTCGGCAAAGGTATGAGGTGCAAATAGTAATAAAAAGATTGCCGTAAATTTCATTGTTGAAGGGTAGATTAGTTTTGTTTATTGGCAAGAGAAAGGTGCCTCACTTTGACCTTCTATCTTTTATTTATTCCAATTGTTTTATGGAAGATCTAAAAAAGAATTTACTAGGCTTGGGTTTAAAAGAAAGTGAAGAAAAACAATTTATCCGAGAATCTAAATGGAAAAACTTGAAATAATCAGTCAAATTATAAAATCCAGACGCACAATAAAACCACAGCAAATGGATAGTGAAAGGGAAGTGCCAAAGGAGATTTTGCATCAGATAATGGAAAACGCTAATTGGGCACCAACGCATGGGTTAACAGAGCCTTGGAGATTCAAGATATTTACTGGTAAAAGTCGTAAGATTTTAGCTGAAAAACTGATGTGCACTTATTTAGAAAATACGCCAGAGAATGCCTTCAAGCAGGCTAAAATGGATAAACTTGGCCGCAATCCTCTTCTTGCTCCAGTTATAATGGCTGTATGTTTGCATAGAGATAGGAATGGTAACATACCATTAGTGGAGGAAATTGAGTCGGTTGCTTGTTCAGTTCAAAATATTCACCTAACAGCTTCAGCCGTTGGATTAGGCGGGTTTTGGTCTACTCCTAAAATCTTGGAAACTAATGCTATCAAAGAATTTCTAAGGCTTGGAAATGAGGATCTCTGTTTAGGTCTTTTTTATATAGGTTGGCTGAAGTCTAATGAGAATATGCCCAAAGGTAATCGCACGCCTGTATCAGGAAAAATCGAGTGGTGTGATTTTGTGTCTGATTAATTTCTAATACATTTTTTAATGTAATCAATAATTGGCTGATCCTGATCGGCTGCTGTAATGGTTACGCGTAGGAATTCTGCTGGGTCGACTTTCTTCTCACGGAAGAACTGGCGATCTCCACCTCAGCCGTACATCAGGTCGGCGGGCAAAGCGCCCTCCAGTTTGGCGCGAGCTTTCACGATTAGGCGAGGAAGCCAAGCGATGCCGGCGATTTCATCGGTCTTGGCAGGAAACTCATGCATCTCCAACCGGCGTGCGGCCGGTTGGCCGTTTAGATCGTTTGCAAAATAATCGAACCGCACGGCTTGAATCTCCTCAACGTGTTCATAAATGACATCACCCCAGCGGACGTAGTCATCACAGAAATCAAACATTTCCTGTGTGCTGCAGCCAATAGATTCGAGAAAGGCGGGTTCGTCGCCCTCGAACATAGTCTCGGGGCTTCGACGACCTGCCTGATAGCGTTCGACACCCCGATAGAAGAGGTCGCGAAATTGGGTTTTCCAATCAGTGTTCATCAGCCGCGCAGATCGACCTCGGTCATGAGTTTATCAGTGGAGTTGTAGGCTTCGGTAACCCATTCCACAATCTTGCTGGGATCCGGCGCGTACTCCAACTCGAGGCTAATGGCGCCGTCAAAATCAAGATCCTTGATCGCCTGCAGGTAGGGCTGAAAGGGCACCACACCGTGCCCTGGCGGGAGGTCACCATGCACTTTGCCGTCGCAATCGGAAATATGCACATGACCGGCGCGCCCCTTGAGAGCGGCGAGGCTTTCGGGTGGGCTGTCGCTCAAGAGCATATGGCTGATGTCGATATTGGCCTTCACGGCGGGGCGATCTACATCGGTCAGGTAACGGTCCATTTCGGCGATGGTGTTGACCAGAGACATATGAAAGGGCTCGAGTTCGATGACGATTTCTAGATTGCGTTCCGCGGCGTAATTACCCAGCACCTGCACATTCTCCACGGCGAAGCGCCATTGTTCCTCGGGCGGGATGACTTCCTTTTGCCAAATGTATTCGCCGATCACGAGAAGATAATTCTTCGCCTCGAGCGTGGTGGCCATGTCGAGGTAGCGTTTGCAGCGTTCGACGTGAAACTGTTGCACCGACGGATTGAAATCCACGAGCCCGACGCTTACGCCCACCACGCTGATGATCGGCAGCTGCAGCTCGTCGCAGGTCTGCTTGATGGTGGCGATGCGATCGTCGGCGTTGTCATCGAGTGGATCCTGAAAAATATCCACGCAATCAAAGCCGAGTTCCTTGGTCTTATGGAGCCCGTCCACCAGCCCGATGCCGTGCTGTTCCCAGGCGGAGTTAATCATTCCGAGTTTCATTTTATGCTCCCGTGATTTCCTTCAGTTCAATAGCCCGGTGTTGTTCGGCGCTTTGATATGCTGCTTCCACCAGGGCCATAGTATTTAAATTATCGCGGCCGTCGATGGCCGGTTTGTTGCCGGTTTCCAGAGCCATCAATAGCTGGGCCATGGTGCCAATAAAGGCGTCAGGGAACCAGCTTTCTTCCCACGCAGGTGCGGTGAAATCCGCGTCACCCTTGGTAGCATAGCGAATGGTTGAGGGCGTCGTGTAGGGATCCTGACACCAGCCGATATCGCCGATGGCGAGGCCCTCCATGCCCTCGATGCGCCATTCGAGGCCGATGTCAGCTGGGGCGCCTTCGCGAGCGGGGCCTGTCCAAGTGTCGTCAATGGCGATTGCTCGCAGGCCGTTACCATATTCGAGTATGTAGCTGGCGATGCCGTCGGTGTGCGCAAAGTTGGTGCGCGGATCGGGTCGGGTGGAGCAATATATGCGCTCGGGATCGCCGAACCAATAGCGGAACGTGTCCATGTGATGAATGGACATGATGCGCAGTGTCACCCAACCCTGACGTTCCTGCCACGGCATCCAGTGGGGGATGCCGCGCATGTCGATGGTGGCGAGCACGGGATCGCCGATGGTGCCGTTCTCGAGCAGCGTCTTGGCGGCGCGCACGGATTGGTCGTAGCGCATGTTTTGGTTCACGGCCAGGACGATGCCGGCGGCTTCGCAGGCTTCCACGGCCTCGACGGCCTCGGCGTAATTTGATCCGAGCGGTTTCTGCGCGAGAATGCCCTTGGCCGTGCCGCGCGCGCAGGCGGCCTTGATAACCTCCAGCTGATTATCCGGCGGCACGGCGAGATCGAGCACCTCAATGGATTCATCATCGAGCAATTGATCGATGGACTCGTAGACCGTGTGGATGCCATGGCGCTCGGCGCAGGCGGCGGCGTTGGCGGCCGTACGGCTCGCGATGGCGGCGGGGTTAAAACCGGCTTTGCCGTAGGCGACGAGGTGGCAGTCGCTCATGATGAAGCCGCTGCCGACGCAGCCGATGCGCCAGTCCTTGCGCTCAGGGAGAGGGGAATGAATGTTGAGATTCATGTGGAGGCTTTTTCGCCCGCGCCGGTGGTGGCATCGGCGGCGGGGTCCCAGAAATCGGTTTTGCTTTCGAACAGTTTGGCGCCCATTTCCTTGATGGCGGTGTCGGGCAATTTCTCGAGCGGGGCGTAGCGCGGGTGATGGGAATCCTTGTAGGGATCATTGTGCTTGGTGTTGTAGCAGCAGATCAGTGACCAGCGTGGATCGGACGAGGTGTTTTGGTCAGAACGATGGAGGAGGTTGCTATGGAAGAAAAGCGTGTCGCCCGGGTTGAGTTCAACGTAAACCAGTTCCATGACCTTGGTGGCTTCGTCGGTGCGTTCGGGATCGGCGCCGGTTTGGTCGCCGTATCGACCGTGCTCGATGCGGCCCATTTTGTGGGAGCCCTTGAGTACCTGCAGGCAGCCATTGGCCCGGGTGTTGGGGTCGACGGCGATGAAGGCCGAGCCCATGTCGGGAAAGAGGCAACCGTTTTGATACCAGTAACCGTAGTCCTGATGCCAGCTCCACGCGCCGCCGGTGCGCGGCTGCTTGATGCTCATCTTGCTGTGGTAATGGTAGACCTCATCGCCGAGGAGGTCTTCCATGGCGTTGACGACGCGTTCGCTGCGGGCGATGGCGCCCCAGAGATCTTCGCCGGCGGAATTCCACAGGACAAGCTGGGCCTTGCCGCCTTCGCCATCCTCGAGATCGTAGGCGTGGTCCTGAAATGATTGATCGGCCTGCGCGGCGGCGCGAAGGATGCCCGCTTCCTCGGCATCAAACAGGCCGCGGATAATGAGGTAACCATCCTCCTGAAAGGACGCGATTTGATCGGCGGAAACCGAAGGCATGCCCCACGATGCCGAGCGGTCCGCCGGCTGTCAATCGTCCGTGCCGCCGGCCCAGTCGGGGCGTTGGCGCAGGTGATACAACCGCTCGCCGGCTTTGCGCTCGAGGTACACGCCTTCATCCTCGCGATCGGCGTAGTCCTCAATATTGATCGTGCGATGATCGACATAGCCGAGATTGATCTGGTGGCACACCTCTTCGGGAATGCCGGTGGCCAGCGTGACGGTGGCGCGCGGTTGCTCGTTGCCGTCGGCGTCCACCGTGCCGATGCCCTTTACATGGCCGCTGTGGGCGAGTAGGCCCCACGGGAAATCCTTGAAGCGATCCCAGTGATGCAGGAGATAGGCGGAGCAGTGGTAGCCGATTTGTTTGATGATGTCGCCGTGCGAAAAGCTCACCTCGGTAATGTGCGGCGCGTAGATGATCAGCTCGCCGCCCTCGGCCAGCACTGGCTCGAGTTTGTACATGCATTTACCACCGACCCAGAGATCGTCATACATCTTCGGCGCACAGGAAACGATGGTGTGAAACGGGCGCGACTTGTAGGTGATGTGCTCCTTGGCGGAGAGATCGCCGGCGGCATCCCAGGCGCCTTCGGGGGTGCCGAAAAACAGGCCGGCGAGCGATTTGTCCGGACGTACCACCATACAGAAGCAGGTCTTCTCGATATCCACCATCGCGGCCGCGTGATCCACCACTTTGCGCACGGGCGTCCATTTACTGCCGATGATCATCGGGTTGGTTACCACCGCGCCGAGCCAGTGGAAAAAATTTAGCACGTCGGGGCCACTAATGCCGGGAAAGAGATACTTGTTGCCGCCGGAAAAGCCCACGACCTCATGCGGAAACACCGGTCCGAGGATCATCGCCTGATCGTAGTCGTAAATCGTCTTGTTGATTTCCACCGGGACCTCCATCTCAAACCGGCCACCGGACAGTTCGCCGATGGTGGAGGCGGGGATGGTGCCAATGTTGCGGAGCATCTCGGGGTTGTCCCACTCGTGATTGTGAAACACCACGTTCGCGTACTGGCTGCGGCGTTCATCGAGCGTGATCTCCAGCCGTTCACAAATCGCCTCCTCGCTCATGGCGTGATGCGTGCCGAGCGCAATCATCACATCCAGCTGGGCCGCAATCGTGCCGATCTGAGCGTGGATGGCCTTGAAGAGCTGCCCCACCGGCGCGGTGCGCGTGTGGTCCGGTACAATCAGCAATACCTTCTTGCCGGTGTATTCGTTTGCCGGCAGTGCTTTGACCACAAGCGAATTGACCTGTTCATCGGTCAGAGGTGCGTCGGCGGTTGCGGTTTGGGACAGAGTGTTCATGTTAATCTCACGCAGAGCCGCGGTGGCACGTTGGTTAAATGGTTTGCGACAGAAATCCTCCATCCACGACAATGTCCGATCCAGTCACAAAGCTGGCGGCTTTTTCGCTGGCGAGATACACCGCGGCTCCGGCGAGTTCGCTGGGATCGCCAAAACGGTTCATTGGAGTGTGGCCGAAGATCGCCTTGGCGCGGTCGCTTGGCGTGCCGTCCTCATTGTAGAGAAGTTTCTTGTTTTGTTCGGCGGGGAAGAAGCCGGGCGTAATACTGTTCACACGCACGCCGGTGGTCGCCCATTCGCGGGCGAGGAATTGGGTGGCGCTCAACACGGCCGCCTTGGAGGCGGAATAGGCGATCACCTTGGAGAGCGGTAGATGCGAGGTGACGCTGGCGATGTTGATAATGCTGCCCTTGCCGCGCTTGCACATGGCCGGGCCAAATTCCTGGCAGGGCAATAGCAGCCCGCCGACGAGGTTCAGATCAAACACCTTCGCCCAAGCGGGCAGGGGGATGTTTTCAAACGGCATCTCCGGCGTGACGGTGGCATCGGGATCATTGCCGCCGGCAGCATTGAGCAACACCGACGGTGCGCCGAGCGTCTCGGTCACTGCCTCGTGGCAGGTCTTGAGACTGTCCGGACTCATGGCGTCGCAGGTGAAAAATTGCGCGGTTCCGCCAGCGTCGGTAATTTCCATCACGCGCGCTTCGCCGCGTTCAGCGTTGCGGCCCACCACAGCGATCTTCGCGCCGGCCTCGGCCATCGCGGTTGCGCAGGCGCCGCCGAGGGCACCAGTGGCGCCGATCACTACGGTTACTTCATCAGTCAGGTCAAATAGGCTCATGAGCCGGCGAGCATGCGCGATGCGTTTGGTCGGTTAAAGAAAATAACGGTTGGCGACAGGGCGCGCGGCCGTTAGCTTGCCGCCGATGAGCGATTTGCCCCGACCGGAGGTGGTGATTACCCACGAAAGCGATTTGGACGGCTTTGTGTCCGGCCATCTGCTGCAGCGTTTGGCTAACCATTTGTTTGAGAGCCACACCAAGCTGCAGGCGTGGAATTACACCAACTTCGAGAAGCGGCCTCTGCGCGAAAGCTGCGCGTGGGTGTGCGATCTCAATTTCTGCAAGCGCATGGACCGCGACAACTGGCTGATCGTCGATCATCACCGTACCGATCACGATCCGCAGTATGCGCGCTTGATTCTGGACCACGGCAAATCCGCTAGTCTTCTGTGCTATGAACTCTGCAAGGAATACGGTCTGGGGAATGAAAAGCTCGACCGTTTGGTGCACCTCACCAATGTGGGCGATTTGTACATCACTGATGATCCGGATTTCACCGAGGCTATCGATTACGGAAGCCTCATCAAGCAGTATATGTTTTGGAATATCGCCAAGCTGATCGATGGCGATTTGGAGTCGTTGGTGGATCACTCGTTGCTGCAGGTCATTCGCACGCGGCGCGAAGTGGAAAACCCGATCGGCTTTGAATACGCAAAGGCGCATCTCAAGCCGCTCTCGGATACCGTGGCCATGGTGGAGTCGCCCATCGGCGACACGAACGCCGTGGTCCATCGCATCCTCGAGGAAGAACTCACATCGCATCCGGTGATTCTCACCGCCAGCACATTCAATCGGTCCGTGAGCGTGAGTCTGCGCAGCCGCAATGGGGAAGCTCTGCCGATTGCCAAGCTCCTGCAAGGTGGCGGCCATCCCAACGCCTGCGGAGCCGGCCTGCCCAAGCACATCCAGCGCATTCCGGACGCTGTGGAGTATCTTAAGAAAACCCTGAACCCTAAACCGGGCGGGGCCGGGCTTACCAATCTCGGCGATTTGCTGGATGGCTAGTTAGCGCTCCAGCCACGCTTTCATTTTGCGCAGGGCCGCCGCGCGGTGGCTGAGCATGCTCTTGATCTCCGCGCCGAGTGTGCCGAAGGTGTCCACGAAGTTCTCTG
>CAJWMQ010000083.1 GCA_913042895.1 uncultured Verrucomicrobiales bacterium
TATTCGCTGCTCAAGGACAAGCTGGGCGATGTGCTTACCTCACTCACCGAGCGTGAACGCAAGGTGCTCGAGCTGCGTTTCGGGCTCACCGATGGCTACAGCCGCACACTTGAGGAAGTGGGTAAACAATTCAAAGTGACCCGCGAGCGCATCCGGCAAATTGAAGCTAAGGCTCTCCGCAAAATGCGTCACCCCACGCGCCTGCGCCAACTGCAAGGCTTCCTTGACGGCGAAGGCATTGACAGCTTCGGTATCGGCGAATTGGCCTAGGCCATCACACAATCAAAAACAAAACCCCGCCGATTGGCGGGGGTTTTTTGTTTTGGAAAATAGCATAAACAGCGGCGGTGTTACTCTTCGGTAAATGCCTCCATACCTGCGCAGCTGCATACCAGATTGCGGTCGCCCCACACGTTGTCGATGCGGCCGACCGCCGGCCAGAATTTGTAATCCCGCAGCCACGGTGCCGGAAAGGCCGCGCGTTCACGATCGTAATCGTGCGGCCAAGCATTGCCGCCCACCATGTCCGTGGTGTGCGGCGCATTCTTGAGCAGATTATCTTCCGCATCCACTGCGCCACTTTCCACCGATTCAATCTCCGCGCGGATGGCGATCATCGCCTCGCAGAACCGGTCCAACTCCTCCTTCGATTCGCTCTCAGTCGGCTCCACCATCATCGTGCCCGCCACCGGCCAGGAGATCGTTGGCGCATGGAATCCAAAATCCATCAGGCGCTTGGCCACGTCTTCCACCGTCACCTTCTTGAATTGCCGCAGATCCAAAATGCACTCATGCGCTACGCGCCCATTGGCGCCCTTGTACAACACCGGGAAATGTGTGTCCAACCGCGTGGCAATGTAGTTGGCATTCAAAATCGCGTGCTCGGTGGCGGCCTTCAATCCGTCGGCGCCCATCATCGCGATGTACATCCAGGAGATCGGCAGAATGCTCGCGCTGCCCCATGGCGCCGCGCTCACCGCACTCACCGCCTCGGCGGAGTTGCCGTGGGTCACCGGATGACCCGGCAGGAAATTCACCAGATGCTCCGCCACACCGATCGGCCCCATGCCCGGTCCGCCACCGCCATGCGGGATACAGAATGTTTTATGCAAGTTAATGTGGCACACATCCGCGCCCAATTCGCCCGGTTGCGCGATGCCGACCATTGCGTTGAGGTTCGCGCCGTCTAGATACACCTGGCCGCCAGCCGAATGCACCACCTCGCAAATCTCGCGAATTCCCTCCTCGAACACACCGTGCGTGGAAGGGTAGGTGATCATCATGGCCGCGAGATCATTCGCGTGCTCGCCGGCTTTGGCGCGGAGATCGTTCAGATCAATATCGCCTTCCTCACTGCACTTCACCGGTACCACCTGCATGCCGGCCAGCACGGCGCTAGCCGGATTCGTGCCGTGCGCGCTGGTGGGGATCAGGCACACTTGCCGATGCTTTTCGCCGCGGCTTTCGTGATAATGCCGGATCACCAACAGGCCGGCGTACTCGCCTTGCGAACCGGCATTGGGCTGGAGCGATACCCCGGCAAACCCGGTGATCTCCGCCAGCCACGCTTCCAGTTCGGTAAACATCTTCTGATACCCGTGCGTTTGCTCCAGCGGCACGAAGGGATGCACGTCGTTAAATTCCGGCCAGCTCACCGGCTGCATCTCGGCGACCGCGTTGAGCTTCATGGTGCACGAGCCGAGCGGGATCATGCTTTGCGCCAGCGACAGGTCGCGGCTTTCGAGCCTTTTGAGGTAACGCATCAACTCGGTCTCCGAGCGATGCTTGTGGAACACCTCGTGCGTGAGAAACTCGCTGGTGCGCCGGAGCGATTCGGGAATAATCTCCGTCGCGGTCAATTCCTCCAGCGCGAACGGTACATCGCGCCCTTCGTTGAAGACCTGCAGGAGTTCCATCACGTCCGCCTCGCCGGTCGTTTCGTCCAGCGCCACGCCGACGGTCTTCTCGTCCAGCACGCGCAGGTTAATCCGGTACGCCTTCGCAATGCGTGCCAAGTCTTCGGCACTCTGATTGGCGTGCTGCACCGCGAGCGTATCGAAATACACCGCGTGCTGTACCGCATGCCCTAGACGTTCCAGACCTGCAGCGAGGAATCGCGCTAAGCTGTGCACGCGACCAGCGATTTTACGCAGGCCATCGGGCCCGTGATAACAGGCGTACATCGCCGCCATGTTGGCCAGCAGCGCCTGCGCGGTGCAGATGTTGCTCGTGGCCTTGTCGCGCCGGATGTGTTGCTCACGCGTTTGCAGTGAAAGACGAAAGGCCGGGCGGTCGCGCGTGTCTTTGGACACCCCTACAATGCGCCCGGGCATCTGGCGCTTGTAAACATCGCGCGTGGCAAAGAACGCCGCATGTGGGCCGCCGTATCCGAGTGGCACACCAAAGCGTTGGGCATTGCCCACGGCGATGTCCGCGCCCAGTTCGCCCGGGGCTTTCAGTAAGGTAAGCGCCAGTAAGTCGGTGGCCATCACCACCATCGCACCCGCCTCATGCGCGCGCGCGATCAGTTCCGCGTAATTCGCCGCCGCTCCGTCCGTGGTAGGGTACTGTAGCAAGACGCCGAAGACGGTGTCATCAAATTCCAAATCCGCCGTCGGTGCCGTGCGCACCTCAATGCCGAGCGGTTCCGCGCGCGTCTCCAGCACGGCGAGGTTTTGCGGATGACAATCCGTCGCCGCCACAAACACATTGCGGCCGCTTTTGCCTTTCACCGCATGACACATGGTCATCGCCTCAGCGCAGGCGGTGGCTTCATCAAGCAACGAGGCATTGGCGATCTCCAGGCTGGTCAGGTCGCAGACCATGGTTTGGAAATTGAGCAGACTCTCCAGGCGCCCCTGAGAGATCTCCGCCTGATACGGCGTGTACTGCGTGTACCAGCCGGGGTTCTCTAGCAGATTGCGTTGGATGACTGGTGGCACAATGCAATCGGCAAAGCCCATGCCGAGGTAGCTACGGTGCGGTTTGTTTTCACCAATGATCTTTCGCAGCCGACCCAGAGCCGCGTGCTCAGAGAGCGCGGATGGCAGCTCTAATGGCCGCGGTGCACGGATGGCCTTCGGTACTACCGTTCCCATGAAGCCCTCCAGCGTATCATGCCCGATCTCCTCAAGCATTGCCCGCGCCTCTTCGGCATCTGGCCCAATGTGCCGGTTGGCAAACTGGTCAGGGTGGAGTGGGGGAGTCTCAGTTTCAGCCACGGTATTTTCGGTGGTTTCCTGCGTCTTTTGGCGCACTAACATCGGTCGAAGCTAGCCAAACGTCAATTTCCCGGACAAGACCGACTTGTCCCAATGACGCGTTTTCTTATTCAGAGGTTGTGAGCACTTACAAAAAAGGCCGCAACACGAAGCTCGAAGGAGATGTGCCGCTTATGCTTGAATGATGTCCATGGACTCCAATCAAAAACCAAACCCCTCTGGCAAGATCGTGATTGCTGGAGGCACGGGCCTTATAGGTCTGCACACCGCGCGTATGCTTCTGGCGACTGGTTGCGAAGTAGTGTTGATCTCGCGCCATAAGCCCAAGGCAACGGGTGAATGGCAACACGTCCAATGGAATGGCCGCACCGTCGACGACTGGGCTGAACATCTCGAGGGGGCCGCAGCAATAGTCAACCTCGCCGGTCGTACGGTCGACTGCATCAAGACGCCCGATAATTGTGACCAGATTCTGCGTTCGCGAGTGCAGGCTACGCACGTTATTGGCAAGGCGTTGTCCACGGTGCAATCACCGCCTCCTGTATGGGTGCAAATGTCCACTGCCCACATTTACGGCGATCCGCCCGAGGCCGTTTGCTGTGAGGATTCACCCTTTGGCCTAGGCCTCGCGCCGTCGGTCGGCAAGGCGTGGGAACAGGCTTATGCAGATTCCGTACCCGCCGGCATTCGGCAGGTGATCACACGCACCAGTTTTGTGATCGGAAAAAATGGTGGCGCGTTTCCTGCGCTGAAACGCCTCGCACGCCTAGGCCTTGGTGGTCGCGTGGGGCATGGGCGGCAGGGCATCAGCTGGATTCATGAGGACGACATGAGTCGCCTGATCATCCGCGCCATCACCAATGAAACCATGCGTGGGCCGTATATCGCTACCGCGCCCAATCCCATTTCCCAAGCTGACTTTATGCGCGCCATGCGCCGCGCCCTCCGCATACCGATCGGTTTGCCCGCCACAGAGTGGATGGTCCGATTCGGTGCCCATTACCTGATGCGCACGGATCCGGAGCTAATTTTGTATGGCCGCTATATCGTGTCTAAACGGCTTGAAGAGGAAGGGTTTGAATTCAAATATCCAGAGATCAATGGGGCGCTTGCGAAGCTGTGTGCGAATTAACTAACGTCTTTCCTAACTCTCAGTGTTCTTCGTGCCTATTTTTTAAAAAATAATATCCAATGACCACAATCAAATTGGCCAGTAACCCCCAAACGCCTTCGTGGATGCCGGTTTGTTTGTAAAAATTGAATTCGGCCAAGCGTCCGAGATAGAGGCCAACGGCGACGAGCAGGCCGATAATCATGCCGGCAAAAACAGCGCGCGCGGGAAGCTTCTTCCAGTGTAATGCGAGAATGAAACCGGGCGCGAGCTGAAGCAGCATTTCAAATTTCAGCTTCATCAATGTAATGAGGATGTTGTTGTCGCGGAAATGATAGAGGCTCACCGCCAGGCTGGCCATGAGCACGACAACGGCCAGTGAAACCCATTTACCCAGCCGTGTGAGCTGTGCTTCGGTAGCACCAGAGTTGATGAAACGGGCGTACATATCCTTGGTGATCATGGCGGAAATAATGAGCAATACCGAATCGGCTGTGGACATCAGCGCGGCCATGATGGCGGCGACTAACACCACCACGAGACAGTAGCCGGCCACTGAGTCGGCCATGATGTTGCGCATAATCGCCGGTAGGATATAAGTATCCTTGGCCAGATCGTATTGCTGCGAAGCACCGATAATGCCCACAAGCAGGGCGAACAGCGTGGTGAGCAACGGCATGAACGCCATCACGGCGAGGCTCTTGCGGAGAGTATTGGAGGAGTTGGCGGCGTAGATGCGTTGGATGGCCTGCGGATACAGGGCGCCGCCAATGCCGACCACAAGGATCCAGCTCAACCACGTCCATGCGCCCTTGGCGTCGGGGGGTTGGATGAGCTTGGCATTGATATCAGATAATTTGGCAACAGCATCACCCGGGCTGCCAAGTTTATAGACCACGATGCCCAACAGGATGAGAAAACCGATCATCAGGATGACGCCCTGAATGGCATCGGTCCAGGCCACGGCGCGAAAGCCGCCGAGAGTTTCGTAGGCGAGCATGATCAGGGTGAGGAGTATTACGCCGGTGACAAACGCCATGTGTGCGGTCCGTTGGGTGTCGGCATCATTTGGAATGGCGCCCTGAGTGACATCAAATACGAGCAACACTTCAACGGCCGTGCCCATGGCGATGAGCTGGGCGAGGAGATAATTGGCCGCAGCCCCAATCATCACCACCGAGGCGAGAGTACTGAGCGGTGTACTGTTGAAGCGGTGGGTTAGAAAATCGGTGGGGGTGATGAAGTTGTGCTTCTTGGCGAGCCGATGTAGCCACGGGGCGAACAGTAGATAAAACACGATGATGGCCGTCATGAAATGGACGGAAACGAGCCAGCCAAAGCCAAGTTTATGGGCGTTGCCGGTAAAACCAAAGAGGGTATTGCCACTGTATTGGGTGGCGTACAACGTAAATACCAGAACGGTAAAACCGATGCCGCTACCGGCGAGGTAGAAATCTTTTAGCGTATTTTCCTGCTGCGCCTTGCGGCCACGCCAGCCGAGGTAGAGCAGTGACAGGAGATATAAGCCGATGAAGGCAAGCGCGCCGGGGCCGAAGGGCAAGGCGGCGATCATTCTTTATCCTCCTTCGGCCAATGTTTGATGATACGCCATGCGGTGAGCAGGGAAATACAAGCGGAGGCGAGGATGCTCACGGTTACCCAGCGTGGCAGGCCGAGGAGCGGCTGGGTGGCGGCGTCGCCCAACCACGTCCAATCCCACGGGATGGCAATGGCGAAAAGGAGCAGATAGGTGACGACGATGGGCCAGCGCGGTTTCATGTCGCGGTGATGACTGTGTAGTTACGCTTGCCTTTGCGCAGGAGGAGATGTTTGCCGAAGAGCAATTGCTCGGTGGTGACGCGGGTTTGCGCGTCGGACTGACGCTCGTTGTTGAGATTGATGCCACCACCCTGTAGGTCCTTGCGGGCCTGGCCGTTGGATTGGCAGAGGCCGCTGGTGACAAATAATTCCAGAATCGGCAGGCCGTCGCCTTCCAGTTGAGCGCGCTCGATTTCAACCGTGGGCACTTCGCCGACGATTTCGTTAAACGTGCTTTCGCCAATTCCATCCAAGCCGCCGCCAAACAGAATCCGGCTGGCCTGCTGCGCTTCCTGCGTGGCGGCCTCGCCGTGAATGAGATCGGTCATGGCCACGGCTAACGCCGTGTGCGCCTCGCGGCCGCTGGGGTTTTCCGTGTGGCTGGCTTCCAGCTCGTTGATGCGTTCCTGCGGCAGAAACGTAAAGTATTTGAGGTAACGCACCACATCGCGGTCGTCGGTGCGAATCCAGAACTGGTAAAACTTGTAGACGCTCGTGCGAGCTGGATCGAGCCACACTGCGCCCGCCTCGGTCTTGCCGAATTTCGTGCCGTCGGCATTGGTGATGAGCGGCAGAGTGAGGCCGTACACGGTGGCATTGAGCTTGCGCCGGCTCAACTCGATGCCGGCGGTGATGTTACCCCATTGATCGCTGCCGCCGATCTGCAGCTCGCAATCGTGCGTATCTTTGAGGTGATAAAAATCAAATGCCTGTAGCAGCATGTAGGAAAATTCCGTGTAGCTGATGCCCACTTCGCGGTCCTGCATGCGGGCGCGCACGCTTTCCTTGGCCACCATGCTGTTGACGGTGAAGTGCTTGCCAACGTCGCGCAAGAAATCGAGATAGGACACGCCCGCCATCCAGTCGGCGTTATCCAGCAACTGAGCGGGGTTGGCGGTGGTTTCAAAATCCAGCAGCTTGGCCAGCTGCTCCTTCACCGCCGCAATGTTTTGCTGGAGCGTATCGCGGGTGAGCAAATTACGCTCAGCCGATTTGCCGCTGGGATCGCCAATGGCACCGGTGGCACCGCCGGCCAGTGCGATCGGTATATGACCGTCATTCTGAAAACGCCGTAAGGCGATGAGCGGCACGAGGTTGCCTACATGCAGGCTGTCGGCCGTGGGGTCGAAACCGCAATACAACGCCGTCGGCCTTTCACCCAGTCGCTTGGTCAGCGCCTCGGTATCGGTGCAGTCGTTGATTAACCCGCGCCAGGCCAGTTCGTCCAGAATGCTCATGCGGGCGGCATTAAGGCGGAGGGATGGGGTGGGGACAAGGAAAACTCTACTCAGCCTTGATCAACTCGCGCAGGTGCTCCATAGAAACGGTATTTTTGAACACCATTTGCAGGTTGTCCTTTACGCCATTCTTCACGGAGTAATAGGTGCTCTGAGTATTGTTCACGCTGGCGACGACGGCGCCGTATTCGTTGAAGACCGGGGCGCCGCTAGAGCCTTTGGCGAAATCGGCGGTGATGGCGATCATGCGGCGGGGCCCTTCGCGACGGGCGCTGTCGAGGTATTTGCGAGAAATGATGCCTTCACTGAGCACATAGAAATGGCGGTCCGGATGACTGAACACGCGCACCTTGCCACCCAGCGGCGCGGCTTGCGCAGAGGTGTCCACCGGCAGAGGTGTGAAGCCTTTGCCTTTGGCGCGCAAAATGGCGAGATCCGTGGCTTTGTTGGCGGCGAGGACCTCGACCACGGGAGCCACGCGGCCATCGCCGGTCATGATCACCAGCGAATCGTTATCCTTGTTATCAATCACGTGGTAGCTGGTGCAGAAGACGCCGTCCTCGGTGAGCATAAAACCGCTGGCGGCGCCGCTGTGCCAGAGCGGACAACGCTGGCATTTGTAGAGGCCAGACACAACCAGCACGCCCTTACGGTTGCGCTCGGCGATCTGGGCGGAGGTGAGCTTGTCCTTGTCGGGCTGCTGAAGGGTGAGGGCGCATTGTTTGCGGTCGAGTTGTTTGAGCAGTTCGGACGCTTTCACTGTGCCTTCTTCCTCGCGCAATTGCTTGGCGTGCTGGTTGAGTTCGCTAAGCAGACGGCGGTCATCGATCAGGCCGCCGGGCAGAATGCCTCGGTTGACGCGCAGTTCGGCGGCTTGCGCGGCGCCAGCGATGAGTAGCAGGGAAAGGATGGCTCGCATGGGTTGATCTTCGGGCTATGACCGGTTTGTGCAACAAAAAAGGCGGCCCGAAGGCCGCTGATGATTGGGTATGACGCGGAAGATTATTCGCTCTTCTCCTCGTCTTCCTTGCTGAGGTTGAGGTTGTCGAAGGCGTGCTCGAGGGCCACGAGGTCCTCGCCGGGCTTCAGCTGGTCGAGCTGTTCCTGTTCCTTCTTGATCTGTTCCTCATCGTACTCAGCAGCCTTGATGGACAGGCCAATGCGGCGGTCGGAGCGGTCGATCTTGATCACGCGGGCCTCGACCTCCTGATCGACATCCAGCACGTTTTTGATCTTGTCCACGCGCTCTTCGCTGACCTGCGAAATGTGCACGAGGCCGTCCATGTCGTGTTCCAAGCCGATGAAGGCACCGAAGCTGGCGAGCTTGGTGACCTTGCCCTTGACGAGCTGGCCGACCTGATAGATTTCGTCGATCTTCTCCCACGGATCTTCGGCGAGTTGTTTGATGCCGATGGAGATACGTTGGTTCTCCTTGTCGACCTCGAGCACTTGCGCCTCGATGTCGTCGCCCTTTTTGATGAGCTCGGAGGGGTGATTGATCTTACGGGTCCAGGAGAGGTCGCTCACGTGGATCATGCCGTCGAGGCCTTCTTCCAGTTCCACAAACGCACCGTAGCTGGTGAGGTTACGTACCTTGCCGCTAACCTTGCTGCCAACGGCGTATTTGGTCTCGGCTTGGTCCCACGGATTGTCGTCCAACTGACGGATACCGAGGCTGATCTTCTGCTCGTCCTTGTTGACGCCGAGTACTTGCGCCTCGATTTCCTGATCCTTCTCGAGGACCTCGGAGGGTTTGGTGTGTTTCTTGGTCCAAGACAACTCGGTGACGTGCACGAGGCCTTCGACACCGGGTTCCAACTCCACAAAGGCGCCGTAGGACACGAGGTTGACCACCTTGCCCTTGATCTTGGTGCCCACGGGGTACTTGCTCTCGATGAGTTCCCAGGGGTTTTGAGTCTTTTGCTTGAGACCAAGGGAGACACGCTCTTTCTCCTTGTTGATATCCAACACCACCACGTCGAGCTCTTGGCCGACGCTCACCATTTCGCTCGGGTGATTGATGCGGCCCCAGCTCATGTCGGTGATGTGCAGCAGGCCGTCGAGGCCGTCGAGGTCGATGAAGGCACCGAAGTCGGTAATGTTCTTCACCTTGCCTTTAATCACGGCGCCCGGTGTGAGGTTGTCCAGCATCTCGCCGCGTTTGGCTGAACGTTCCTCCTCGATCAGTTCGCGGCGGGAAAGCACGATGTTCTGTCGCTCGGCATTCAGCTTCACGATCTTGAACTCCATTTTCTCGCCTACCAGGGCGTCGAGGTTCTTCGGCTGCACCACGTCCACCTGGGAGCTGGGCAGGAAGGCTTCCACACCGATGTTTACGATCAGGCCGCCCTTCACGGCTGCCTTGATGCGGCCTTCGATCACCTTACCCTCTTCGCAGAGCGAGTTGATCTTGTCCCAGTTCTTCTTGAACTCGGCGCGTTCGTGGCTCAGGTGCACCTGACCTTCGCGGTCTTCGAGCACCTCGATGAGCACTTCAATCTGGTCGCCCACGCCGGGCTGATTGTCCTCATCAAATTCGTTTAACGCGACATGGCCTTCGCTTTTGTAGCCGATATCGACAATCACTTCTTTGCCCCGCGTTTCAATCACGGTGCCGTTTACAATTTCGCCCTCAGAGAAAGTCGTGAGACTCTTCTCAAAGGCTTGTTCCATCGTCAGCATTGCTGTTGTGTCCTTTGGGAATAACAAGGAGCGTAGAATGGCTCTTGTTTAGAAACCGCCGTTTTTCAGTATTTTTTAGCCTTAAAACTGGCGGGTTTATGGTTAATAACCTGTTAACATTGTGTTAACGCCCTCAACGAATCACCGCACTCACGGGACTCAGGCGAGCCGGGAAACTACGTGGAAACCGCGTGAATGCAAGGCTTTTCGGCAAATTAAACCGTCCGACCGAATTTCTTTTCCAGCTCCGGATAGCTCATCTCGATGAGGGTCGGGCGGCCGTGCGGGCAGGTGTAGGGCATGGTGCAGTGGCGGAGGCTCTCGAGGAGGGCCTCCAATTCCGGCTCGGCTAAGGCATCGTTGGCCTTGATCGCGTGGCGGCAGACGGTTTTGGTGACCATGTCTTCGCCAAGGCGCATGGCGTTGACGCCGGTACCTGCGGATTTTAGTTCATCGATCAACGACAACACGAACCCTTTTGAATCTTTCGCTTTCACAAAGGGCGGCAGTGCATCGAGCAGAAACGTCCGCTCGCCAAAAGCGCTGAGGCCCACGCCGAGCCGGCTGAGGGTCTCCACTTGCTCACCCAAAAACGCCGCGTCCGGTGCAGCCAGTTCCACGGTCTCCGGCAAAAGCAGTTTTTGCGACGCCGTTTCTTCCCGTTCCATTTGTTCCAGCAACTGCTCGTACAACACTCGTTCATGCGCCGCGTGTTGATCCATGAGAACCAATCCGCGGTCGGATTCCAGAACCACGTAAAGTTTGCCGACCACACCGACGATTTTCAGTGGCACATTGAGCAGCGGCGGGCTGGAGGGAGTGGGGGAAGTATCTGGGTTGATGGTTGAGGGTTGAGGGACGAGTGGCGGGGCATCTTCTCTGTGGACAGGCTCGGGAGGATTAGCGAAGCCCATGTCTAATGGCTTTTGTTCGGGCGCAGTGACCGGCACATCCTCTGCCACCAGTCCAAAGCTCCCCGTATCCACGACCTCAGGCCTTAAGTTTTCCACCTCAACACGATCAACTTTCGCCTTTGTATGAAACTCATGCAGGCCTGCGCGCACGGCTTCGGCCACGTAGCGGCGCACTTCGCGTTCGCGGTGGAACTTCACCTCGCGTTTGGCCGGATGAATATTCACATCCACTTCCCCAGGGCCAATTTCGAGAAAGAGGCAGCACACGGGATATTTCCCTTTCATCAACGCCGTGTGATAGCCCTCGCGCAGGGCCATGCTTAGGCCGACGTTGTCGACGGGCCGTTGATTGACAAATACATGTTGATGCTCGCGATTGCTCCGGCTCACGCCCGGTGCGCCGATGAAGCCCCAAACCCGAATAGCCGAGGCCGGCGTGTCCTCCTCATCAAACGGGCGTTTCGGCAATTCGCCATCCGTATCAATCCCCACCAGCTTCAGACCTTCGCCCCAGAGTGCATTCAGTCGGCGTTGCAGAGCCTCAGCGCCCGTGCCGGTTTCGGCCGGCAACCGCCACACCTCGCGGTCGTTATGGCGAAAGATGAAGGCCACACTCGGATGGCCCAGGGCCATGAGCGTGAGCACCTGTTGCACGTGGGAGCGTTCGGTCTCCTCTGTTCGGAGAAATTTACGGCGAGCGGGGAGGTTATAAAAAAGCGAGCGGACCTCCACTTCTGTACCAACGGCTGCGCCGGCTTCCTTAACGGAAATCATTTTGCCGCCGTTGATGATGATTTGTGTGCCAGCTTCGGCTTCAGTTTCGCGGCTGGTCAGAGTAAATCGGCTTACGCTCGCAATGCTGGGTACCGCTTCGCCGCGAAAACCCATGGTGCCGATTGAGGCGAGATCTTCAGCGCGGGTAATTTTACTGGTGGCATGGCGTTCGAGGCTCATGAGGGCATCATCACGGCTCATGCCGTGGCCATCATCGGTGACGCGGATGAGACTGCGCCCGCCGGCCTTCACTTCCACGGTCACCCGGCTTGCTCCGGCATCCAGTGCATTTTCCACCAACTCCTTCACCACACTGGCCGGCCGTTCCACCACTTCGCCGGCGGCGATTTGGTTGGCCACCTGTTCAGGAAGGAGTTTGATGCGGTTCACGGGGCGCATCATCCAAAGGCACTTTGTTGGTGTCGACGTGAACTTGTGGACAACCCATTCCAACGCTTGACCGCCTCAAGCTATATTGATAGATTCCGGCTCTTCCAACGGTGGTCGTAGCTCAGTTGGTAGAGCCCCAGATTGTGATTCTGGTTGTCGCCGGTTCGAGCCCGGTCGATCACCCCATTTTTTCAGGCTGAAACAGCCATCAGACATTTCTTGTCTAACCTGCAGGACAAAAAAAGGACAAATTGATTGTTGCCTAAGAATGTATTTCTCGAGTGTGACCTTAACCAAATGAGGCATAAGGCCCAATGTGCAAATTATGCCGCGTTGGCTAGCCTCCAAAAGGGCTGGACGGTTGAGGGTGATTATAAAATTACTTCCGATTTGCAGTAGGCAGACTTCAGGCCCTGGCGTAAGCTTATGGGAATGAAACAGGTTTTATTGATCTTAATGGCTGGAGTAATGTTGGGATGTGGAAATCCAGAGTTGAAGGTAATGAGAAAACAAGTCGAGTGGCAATCTGCAAAGATTGCGGACTTGAAGGACGACATCAAAGAACTAAAAACTGCAATCGATAAACTCAACTCGTATTACGCTCCGCCCGGTGTTGGCGGCGGCGTGCCTGCAGCTGGCGGACCTGGTGGATTACCTGGAGTGGGGACGTTGGGTACTGGCGTGCTGGGCGGGGGTAGTACCGTAGATCCTATTACAGGCTTGCCCCTCCCTGCACCACAAAACCCTGTAGGAACGTTGTGATGGCCATCAGCCCCAGGCCGCCCGAGAGAATCATCAGAGCGAGAACCGCCTGGCCGAAGCTGGTGAGATCCGTGCCGATGTCGATGATCGACAGCCCGGTCACGGTGATCGCAGACGTGGCTGTGAACAGAGCTTCCCAGATCCCAACACGGCTGCTTGAGCAAAGCGGTGTCGCCAGAAGAATCGTGCCGATCACGATCACCAGCAATCCGGTCACCACCGTGAACTGGGGCACCGTCAGGCGCCGTTGCCAACC
>CAJWMQ010000084.1 GCA_913042895.1 uncultured Verrucomicrobiales bacterium
ATCAATGGGCGCGGCTCGAAACTGATCTGGAACAGTGATGCGCACACTATTGCCATCCTGTGCGGCGGCAAACCACCCTGTGCCTCCCAAACGTTGTGATTGACTTCGGACGGCTTCGGCCATTCGAGCTGCAAGTGTAAAATCTGGAGCGTTAAGAATGACTTTGATTTGACCGTCCCGAACAAGAGTCACTTGCACTTCTTTTTCCACCAAAGCTCCTCCGATGAGGGAACCTGCAGTTGGATGGTTTTTGGTCACAGCGGCATTGTCTGTGCCCAGCGTAAAGGCGTTGTTGTTTACCGGCCCTTGCGCTACGGCATACACTCGGCCGTCGGCGCCGACCAAAGGTGTTTGAATTAGTGTTCCCCCGGTGAGCGAAGTGGAATCTCCCATGGACATCACATTGACATCAATTCGTGAACCGCTCTTGGCAAAGGCCGGCAGGTTAGCAGTGACCATCACGGCGGCTGCATTTTTGGAGGATACCGATGTGGTGGGAACAGTGAGACCATACTGTTGCAACAAATTGGCCAGCGCTTGCTTGGAGTAAACGGTGTCTTTATCGCCGGTGTTGTTCAGGCCGAGCACCACGCCAAAGCCGGTTAATTGGTTGGCTCGGGCGCCCTCAATAAAACCAAGATCCTTAATACGCACACCACCACCCACCGCATTGGCTCGCAGTGGGCTAATGGGCATCAGCCCACTCCGAGGGTTCGTCGGAGGAGTGTTAATGGTTGCTTGCCCCCACAGCAGTGCGGGAAACAGGCCGATGCTTAGGATGATCTGGTAAATTGACATAATATTACTCCTGTTAAAATGGACTGATTGTATCCCAGAATTTCATGAACCAGCCTTTGTCCTGGGCGCCGGTTACGACGCCGCTGGAGAGGTAGCGAATGTTCATGTCGGCGATTTGGTAGCTGTACACACTGTTATCGGCGGCGATGTCGTCGGCACGTACGGTGCCGCGCAAAATTATGGTTTGGGTTTCCCCGCTATAGGCCGACCGGCGAATACCTTCGATAATCATGTTGCGATTGGGCAGTACATCCACCACCCGTACGGCAAACCGGGTGGTGATGCTGTCTGTATTATTAATACTTCCGGAACCGGCGTGTGATGTTGAATTAGCAAACTTCATGGCAGGGAATGCACCTTTATGCTGAAAGAGTCCGCTGCCATTTGTGGGGCTTCCTACTGAGAAGAATAATTGGGAAATATTTGCGTCCGCCGAAGAGCTGCGTGATGATGAAGTAGTTCCGCTACGGTTAGCGGTGTTACTTTCCTGCACTCGCACATTGAGGATGTCACCAATGAGTCGAGCCTTCTTGTCGGCGGCGGGGGCAAAGCTTACATCGTCTTTCCAAAGCGAGTCGGCGACCAACAGGCTGGCGTACACAAAGCAAAACAAACAAAAGATGATTTTCATTTAAAAGGTCACTTTCACTTCACGGCTGTTCACAACGGTGCCGCGGATTTCCTTGGCGGAACTGGTGTTGCGCAGGCGGATCATCTGGCCGGGTGCTCCATCTTCCAACGCCAGTACTCGCAGTCGGATTACCAGCGATTTATGAATCAACACCGCATCCACCGATTGGTTGCGCAACACGACTGGCGTGCGGCGCAAATGACGTTCCTGTACGACGACGCCGGGAGACAGCGTGCTGATGAGCTGCAAAGTATTATCCGGTTTACCGATCCAAATAGCGTCGCGCAGGTTGATGATGTTGGTTTTCTTTTTGGCGATCTTGGCTTCGCCCAAGGTCGCCCCGCGCTGGGTAACTTGTTGTGCCACCCACACATCCTGCATCAGCTGCGCCTTGAAATAGCTGGTATGTTCGGCCACGGGCAACCCATCGGCGAGGATGGCGTACTGGGCTTTCATAAACGAGCTGGGTTTGGTGTAGGGATTGTTGAGAAGCTTGATGCTGATGTTGGCGGTATCCTGCGGAACGGCCACCGGAGCCAACGGTCGCGAGGGTTCCAGCACCAGCTTGGCCAGATCCAGCTCAAAGGAATCGCTCAAAGCTTTGGCAATGAGCGGCACGAGTTTGGAGTCGGGCACGGGCCGCGTGGCGGCTGCGCCGCAGACCAGCATGTTGCAGGCGGCCAGAGTGAGAAGGCAGATTAAAGTTTTCATTTTAGTTTAGCGCAGGTAATAGGGATTAACCGCGGAGTCGGTTGCTCATGCTCATCATTTCATCCGCGGCCTGAATAGCCTTGGAGTTGATTTCATAGGCACGTTGGGCCTTGATGAGATTCACCATTTCCTCAACCACCTTGACGTTGGAAAGCTCGAGGTACCCCTGTTGCACGTTGCCCATACCGGCATTGGCTGGTTCCCCAGTTTGTTCCGTGCCGGAAGCTGGCGTTTCGCGGTAGAGATTGGCACCGATATTTTCCAGACCGGCGGGATTGGCAAACCGGGAAAGTACTAGGCTACCTGCCGTGCTGGTTGTGCCGTTTTGCGTCACCGACACCACTCCGGTTTGGCTGATGGAAACATTGGTTGCCTCTGGGCCGATGGTGACCCCAGCAAAACTGGTGACCGGCAGGCCATCGCTAGTGACGATCTGGCCGGTACTGTCGAGCTTGAAGCCGCCGTCCCGCGTAAAGGCATTGGTACCATCAGCGAGGGTGACCTTAAAAAATCCGTTGCCGTGAATGGCGAGATCGAGCCGTTCGCCCGTGTTCATGATTTCGCCGGCCGTGAAGATTTTGGCTGTGGAAACGGGCCGGGCACCATGTCCAACCTGCAGCGAGGTGGGCACCTGAGTGCCGGGACCGGACTCGGAGCCAGCGGCCCGTTTGGTTTGATACAGCAGATCTTGAAACTCGATCTTGGCCTTCTTGAATCCCGTGGTGTTGACGTTCGCCAGGTTATTGGCAATCACATCCAGATTCATCTGCTGGGATTCCATACCTGAGGCGGAAGAGTAGAGTGCGCGTAACATGATGCAGTCCTATTGGGTGTTTCCGAGTTGTTGGATCAATTTGCCCATGGTTTCGTCATGGACCTTCATGATCTTTTGGTTGGCTTCAAAATGGCGGAGAGTAGTCATCAATTGACTCATCTCATGGGTGGGTGTGGTGTTGGAGCCCTCAAGAAATCCCTGAGCTACCCGGGTGTCCCGGACGTTGGCCGGCACGGGCGTGGCGCTACCGGCGCCGTAGTAACCGGCGTTGATGCGCTTGAGGTTCTTTTGGTCCTCGGGATTAAAGGTCAATATCTCCAACTGACCTAGTGGCGTGCCGCCTTGGCTGACATTGCCATTACGATCGACGTTCACTGGCGTAGCATTGTTGGTATCCACGGTGATCGTGCCACCGCCTGCGGTACGCAGCGGATAGCCTTCCTTGGTGACCAAGGTGCCATCATTGTTGATGTGGAAGGAACCGTCACGCGTGTAGACCGGACCACTGGGGCCGTTTACGGCAAAGAAACCAGGTCCATCCAGTGAGAGGTTGTTGTTATCGCCGGTGGGCATCAGGGTGCCCTGTTGAAAATCGATGTAGCCGGTGATGCGGGGAAGCATGTATTGCACTTGCGCCTGCTGCGCGGAATCAGCCTGTTGCAGGGCGTTATTGAACATTTCCGCATTCACAGAATGAAATCCCACCTGATGCCGCTTGAACCCGGGAATACCCGATGCCGCCAAGTTCTCCGCGATCACGTCCTGGCGCTGGAGAGATCCTTCCAGAGCCGCGGCGGCTTGATAGAGACTTACATTCATTCGGCCTCTACGTAGCATTTAACATGCCATGTATCGACCAAGGAAATGAGGGTTTTTATGCATAAAACAGCCGGTTATTGGCTATTTTATTTGGTGATGAGGTGGCTCAGGAATAGGAATGCCAGAAGGAGGGGCCATCCTGTTGACCGTAGGTTTGGTGGACCTTGCGTATGGTGTTGAGCGAGCGGTCTTCTGTCTGAATCTGGTTTTGCACGGCGGCCATGGCCAGCTGCAATTGCTGTTGGTTTTGGCCGGTGATGCTGATGATTTCCGTGACGAGTTGGTGATCACCTTCCGAAAAATCGGGGCCTTCATAGTCTTCCAGCAAATCCTTGATCCGATCTTTCTGGTCAAGTAACTCGTTTAGTTCGGTCCACTCATGCGAGGCAATGGTGGTGGCTTCCTGTTCAGCCAACCGTTTCCATTCACGTAGTAGGATGGTTGTGGAAGGATTCATGATTAGCCCATGAGGGAAAGGCCAGGCGATTCGGTGGGTGGCGGGGCGGTCGTATTAAATTGGGCGTTGGCTCCTGGCGCGGTGAGGTGGGGTGCTGCACTGGGCGTGGCCGTCGCGAGTTGGGCGGCTTCGGCCTGTTGTTGAAAGGATTCACTCCAGGCATCGCGCAGGTCGCTGATGCGTTGCAGGATTTCCTCGATGATCTCCTTGTTTTTGGTGATGTTAGCTTCCTGAAGTCGGTTATCGAAATAGATGTAGAGGCCGGAAAGGCTGTGGGCGAGTTCCTCGCCGTTTTCCAAGTCCAACGCGTGGTTGAGCTCGCGAACGATTGCTTGGGTTTTGGTGATGTTTTCGTGGATGTTCAGGTTGAAATCCAGCGGATCCTCGTGCTCGAAGGCCCGTATGGCAGCACCCAGAAACCGAATGGCCCCGTCGTACATCATCACGACGAGATTCTCGGGTGTGGCAGAGCTTACCGCGTTGGCGCGGTAGGCACTCAGCTTATTGGCACTGTTCATCAATCCACTCACAGCATCTTCCATGCCGCCAGTGGGGGAAGCAAATTAACGTCCGGTGGGGGCCGGACGGGTTAGCGTTTCTTCTGCTCGATTTCTGAGGCGATGAGTTTGGCAAAACCGTCAATGGCCTCAGCGGGGGGGTAGGCATCGGTTTGCACGGCTTCGCGCAGGCGATCCTTAATCTGGTCGAAGCGGGCCTCCACATCACGCTCTACCCGAGTAAAATCTGGGGTACGGGTGAGGTTGGCTTCCATGGCATCAGTCGGTGCCACCATGTCCACCGCGGCCGATTGCTGGCTCTGGGCCTGGGCAATCTTGGCGGGGCCTTGGGCCTGCCTGGATGCATTTAAGTTAATTTCCTTCACGGAACAGCTTTCACTCGCACTCTCGCCTTAAAACGGCAAAAAATCAATGTTTTATCGTCAAATTGCGTCCGAAGTGGTCGGCATGGGCGGAAGATTTTCCTCGGCCTCAGCGGGAGTTTCGGGCTGTGGAGCCGGTCTAGGGCCCTCAGTTGCCGGTTTTCCAGACACCTTCTGACTGCTATTACGTTCGGCAGGATTTGCTGCGACTTGAGGATTTTTTTTCATCAAAGTCGGAATCATCTCCGCAATCGAAAAACGGGCCATTTCCCGGGGCGAATTGAGCACTAGGATCTCGGTGGCGGCGGACTGGTGGGAGGCATGAGATTTCCGGATATAGCTCGCTAGTGAATTAGCCACCGCCGCTTCGCCTCCATCGAAGACCTCATCGACCGCCCAGATCAGCTCTTCGGTTTCGAGGTCGAACAAATGCAATTTCCAGCCCAAGGCCACTGGGGGATAGGCGCGGAAGGTGGACAGCTCGGTGAACAACAGCGCTTGGCAGCCGGTTTCCGCGAGCAGGCGCGGGAGGAAATCGAACGGCAACGGTTCATCGGCATAAAAGCCGCGGCGGCCAAACATGCGTTCGAGGCGGTCGGGCGTGATGGTCACCACATCCACCTGGCGGTTGCGGGAAAATTCTTCAGTGAACACCGCTTGCATGGAGCGCAGGCCGCGTTCGGCATCGCGATTGCCGCGGCTGGGGATGAGCGGCAACACTGCCATACGCCGCACCGTACTGGGCAGGCCACTAGGCGCGAGGTACACATTGCCAATTTTGTGAAACGGCCCAAAGTAGGGGCCGAGATTACGTTGGGGCAAATTTTGGCAAGCCGTGACACCCATTAACAGGGTCGCTAGCAGGGTAAATGAAACAGTATTTTTCATGATTATTATTTAAATCTAGACATAAGGAAGCTCATGTCGTTGTTAATTTTTGATTGGGCCTGCTCCATGTTAACAAAGCTGCGAATGAGTGTGTCGCGGTTCATTTGCACGCGGCGTTCATGATCGGCGATCTGCTGATCGATAGAGCTAATCTGGCTGGTGAGATTCTTTTGTGTTGTTTCCAGTGATCCATCGTCGCCCAGCAACGCATCAAGATAAGTGTACATGGAATTGGCCAGGCCATCGGTGGTAGTGGTGAAAAGGGATTTGACCTGCCCTAGGTTTTCGCTAAGCGCCGTTTCCAACGTGTTGGAATCAGAAAGGGACAGTTCGTTGGAGTAACCACTGGAGGTGTAGCCGATGGATTCTAGCCGAGTGATGGTGCCGCTTAGACCATCCACGCTTTCGATGGCTTTCGTGCGAATATCGCCGGAAATGGTCATGGAGACCAATGATTCCCCAGCCAACACGCCGAGCGTTACCTTGCCATCAGCATCCGTGCTACTGGCTGTTTGGGTTTTGATCAGCGACTGCACCTTGTTGATTTGAGAGATGAATCCGGCGATTTTATTTTTAATGGTATCGGTGTCCGCTTGGACAGAGACGGTGGCAATTTTGGGCGAACTACTCATCATATACACGTCACCGGTTTGCGTACTGGTCAGGTCCACCGCGTTGGTGCCGGATTCCGCGTTTGCCTTGGTGGTGTGCAACGTGTAGCTGGAGCTGGAAAGCACGCGGACATAATAAGTGGTATCGGTCGACAATCCACCTGGGATCGTGCCGGGGCTATACACCGTGACTGCCTCACCGGTGCTGTATCCGTGCGAACTCTCGGTGGTGACGGTTTCGCCGGAGGTATCCACGCTGCTGATTTTCGAGGCACCGTTGCCTTTGGTGGCGGTTACCGCGAGGCCTTGGATTCCGGAACTGTTGCTGTCGATTGTGTTGCTTTTGCTTTCCAACGGGCCGGCGTCGTTGACCTTATATAGGAGGTTTTTGCCACGGGATAACGCCCCGCTATTGGCGGTGAGCAATCGCGACTTAGCAAGGAAATCTCCGGTTACATCTTCCAGGGTAATGCCCACATCACCGGTGGTTTTATTGGTCAGCAAAAAGCGATCATTTACCGGATCATAATTAGCGTACACGCTCGCCTCGGAGCTATTTATTTTGTCCAAAATATCCGTGATCGTGGCGGAGCTATCCCAGGAAATGGTGGTGCCATTGATTTTGAATGAACCGCTGGCCGCACCAGTGCCATCGGTGAAATTAGCATTGGCCGGCGTGACACTGATATCGATGCCGCCCAGCTTACCGCTGCTGGAAATGCTGGTGGTACCATTGGCGTTCAGGCGCAGGGCTTGCAGAAAATTACTGGTGTCCGTGGCTGATCCCAGCACGATTTCGGAGGAATCCGTCAGGGTCACCTTGTCGCCGCTCACCGAGTAATCGAAGCTGCCGCCCACGGCTGTTTTGATGGCTGCCAGCGTGGTGGTCAGGGAATCATCCGTACTCACCGTCACCTGTTTGCCTTGCACAGTGACCGTGCCGCCGGTGACAGCAATCGAGAAACCACCTGAACTCATAGCCGAGCTGGTGCTCACCGCGGCACCCACGTCGCTAGCCCCCAGTTGCTTGGCCGAGGTGGCTAACTGGAAGATTTCAAAATTGTATTCGCCTGATGACGTGCCCGAATCGGCCGTGGCCGAGGCATGCGTTTCACTACTGGTTACTTTACGGGTATCGAAGAACGACGTGTCCTTTAGTTTTTCCGATACGGTTTTGAGAGAAGTTAGCTCGGTCTTCAAACTGGTGAAGGCCGCATTCTTGGCGCGTACGCTCGCCTGCTCGGTGCGCATTCGACGTTGCGGCGCCCGTTCCACATTGGTGAGTTGATCCACCATGCTTTTCCAGTCAAAGCCGGAAGCCAATCCTGATACGTTTAAATCCATATGCGGTTCATGGGGCAACTACACAACCCCACGGCTACACAGCAAATGGAATGCCAGAATGCGGACTAATAAATACAGTCTAGATGAATGGACTGCCCGCAAGCGCAGCGGACCTGTACGCTCTTGACGGTATCACCCTCGCGTACGAACTCGATGGTGGGTGGGGTTTGGAGGGTCTGTTGATCGTCGCCGGTGTTCAGCTTGATTTCCGGCAACACCACTCGGGTGGGGGCGTTGTTGACGGCGGCTTCAATGGCACTAACCGCAGAATCCAGTGCGGTCTCTGCAAGCTGGCCCTGAAGAATTTTCCGGATTTCATTGGGCAAATCCACCGCTTCAGCCGGCGTTACAGGGGCTGGCGCGGCATGGGGATTGGCCGGAGCCGGCATGCCTTCGCCATGCCCCACAAATTGCGGAGAGGGTCGGGCATCCAGCTCGCTGCCAAAAGGGGTAAATTCTGCGTCCACCATGATCTTAACTTCCGCCTTGCCTCGGGCGTACCATAATGCTTACGCGGTTGTGATAGGCATGATCAAGGTCTCCGAGCTTATCCTGTAACGGACGGCGATTGCCATAGCCGGTCACTTTGTGGAATTGGTCGGGTTTCACGCCTTCCTCGGACATAAACTTCCGCACGGTAATGGCGCGGTCGGTGGAAACATCCCATTCGTCTTCATCTTCGCGTCGGCTGCGAAATGATTTGCTGGTGTGGCCTTCCACCTCCACCAGAGTGGATTTGCGGCTGTCATGCTTGGCCAGAGTCCAGGCCACAATGCGGAAAAGCACACGGCCGTACTCGGTCATTTCCGCTTCGCCTTCCTTAAACAAACGCTTGCTTGGGTCGTTGAAAAATTCAATCAACAACCCTTCATCGGTCATCTGTACGCGAAGCGTTTTCATATCGATGTACTCCGGATTTTGCACAAACGCCCGTACTAAATCATCGTTTAGTCGACGTACTTGTTCAAGGGGAATGGCGGAGGCTTTCTCAAAGTGCGCGCGCTTGGCTCGGATAAGGTCGGCGTTTTCAATAGGGATAATGCCGACTGATTGTTTGGTTACCGACGCAAAACGAGTGCGGAAATACTGTTGCACATTACCTTTGATTTGCTCGTCTTGGCTTATTATCCACAGCACCAAGAAAAGCGCCATCATCGCGGTCACAAAGTCAGCGTAAGCTACTTTCCATGCTCCTCCTCCTCCTCCGGCCATAGTGCTTGATTATTTCTTTTGGTTTTTAAGGGTAAATTATTTGAATGGCTCATCCCCCGCCAGACTTCAGGAGAGTTTCTAAGTCTCCTGAACTCATACGCACATCCTCGCCCAGTTCCCGGCGACCTACTTCGCAGGCGACGAGTGGGGGAAGCCCATTGGCAAAACTTATGACCGAAGATTTAATGACTTTCATGTAGGTAAGCTCTGCATGACCGTTAAATTCGCAGTTGGTGGCTAACGGGCCGACCATGCAGTACGAGCCGAAAATCCCAAAGAATGTTCCGGCAAGCGCCGTCGCAATACCTTGGCCGACCACCGCAGTGTCTCCACCGATTTTGAACATCATCACCACGATGATACCCAACACAGCGGCCACAATTCCAAAGGCGGGGAGCGAGTCGGCTACCTTGGTCATAACCAGCACCGGTTCATGGTGTTCTTCTTCCATTTTATGGAGGCTTTTTGCCATGAGTGGTTCCAGTTGGTCCGGCTTGATTCGACCGTCTACGATCGGTTTTAGGCCGTCAGCCAAATACTCAAGTGCATGATGGTTGCCGTGGAATTTTGGGTAGTTGCTGAATAAAGCACTGGCATCCGGGTTCATTACGTGTTCTTCCAGGGCAATCATACCACCCTTGCGACCAAGTTGGAAAAGTTCGTACATACACTTGAATAATTCCTCATAATCTTTCTGATCATAGGGTGAACCTTTGAGCGTGCCGAGAGCCTGCTTGAATACTCCCTTAAGTACTGGTAGCGGTGCCATAACAACGCAACTTCCGATAACCATCCCTCCTAATGAGATAAACTCATTCAGGTGAAAAAGGCCGCCGATTGCGCCAAAGTTCATGGGGCCGTAACCGCCTGCAGCCATGGCGAAGCCGACTGCAACGCCCCCAAAAATGATCACAAATCCGATTATAATAAACATTATTTTTCCTTCTTTTTTAAATTCGTTCTTGTCGCTGGAGGTGGCTGCGCAATGACAATACCGCCTCGGTATTGATCTGGCACACACGTGATTCACTGATGCCCATCAGCTCCGCCACGTCCTTCATTCGCAGGCCCTCGTAATGAAAGAGTAGTAGCACTTGCTGTTGTTTGCGGTTAAGTTGCTGAATGCGTTCGCGAATGAGCACGTGCAGCTCGCGGCGCCCCGTGCTTTCGCCCGGGTCCTCTTGGGTTAGGTCCGCCGCGTAATGATCGTTGGAATGAGAAAATTCATCATCGCCATCAAGCATTTGGTGCAAAGGCACAAACACCACCGGCCGTAATTCATCCAGCTGGGCACGGTATCGTTCAACGGTGATCCCGAGCCGATCGGCTATTTCCTCCTCCTCTGGCTGGCGATTCAATTCCATGCGGAGGGTTTCCATAGTATTTTCCAGCTCTTTGCGGCGCGAATACACCGTGCGTGAGAGCGGCTGGGATTTGCGGATCTCATCCAGAATCGCACCTCGAATGCGCATGCGCGCATAGCTCTCGAAGGACATGCCCGCCGTCGGATCAAAGCCATGGGCTGCTTGGATCAAGGCGAGGCTTGCGATGTTTTTCAAGTCATCAACATCCACCGTGACTCGCACCAGCGGCACAAAACGATGGACCATTTGGCTGATCACCGAGGCATAGGTTTCCAGAAGCTCCTCCTCAGTGGCCTCCGTGAGCTGGGCCTTTTGATAGGCACGCGCCGCCCTGGCCTGCTTGGGCCGATGAGGGCGTGGCGCAGTTTTCGTTTCGTGCTGTGCAGTCGCTTGGGCCATGGATTACAAAACCTTTAGTATTGTTCCTCCCGATTGGATGCTTCGGACTTCCGCTCTGCCTCGGCGGCCTCAGCGTTCTGTGAGGCGATGGCCTCAAACTCGGCGTGTTCCACTTGGGCGGCGGCTAGGCTGGTGAGCCACAGGCGCATCCACCACTGGCCAACGAGACCAAAGGCAAGGGCGCCAAACAACGCGCTGGTAAGTGTGCGTTCCCACGCTTTGCCCATGCTGAGGCCAAGAGCCAGCACCAGAATGAAACCAAGCATCCCGGTCATGAGTGTGCCCCACCGGATCATTGCGAATCTCCTTTCGCGGTCAACGGTTGCCCGGCGGACACCTGAACCAATACCATGGATGCCTGGGCTTTGGCGAGCCAGTAGGCCTCGTGATCCATGGGCACGGGCCCGGTGGAAGCCAGCTTGGGCAGCTCGATGGGCTCGGTTTGATAAGTGACTTTGGCCGAGCGTTTAAGAAACGACAGCAAGTGGTCACTCTTTAACATGTACCGGTGGTAGGAGTTAAAGTTTTGAAACACATCCGGCGAGCGCCGGTGAGAGCCGGGGAAAAAGAGGCCAATGGCCTGGCCTTGGCGGTTCAATAGAGCCGCGCCTCGGAAACCGGCTGTGCGTTTGAGCACGGAGAATTTCGCATCCTGGATGATGGATTCCAGTTGTGTGCGGGCTTTGTTACCGGGAATAGGTTTTGTGAGAAGCTCTTCTGCCGCCTCGTACAACCGGCCCAATGTCTTCCCGCGTTGCCACATGCCGGGCACCGCCGAGAGCCGCACCAAGGCTTGGTTGGCCTCCACACGGCTTACCGGCGGGGCCACGTGGATATGCCGCAAATCTAGGGCTACCCAGGATTGCGCAGGGTAATGGCGGGCGCGTTGTTGGGTATCGGGTTCCGTAAGCCACTGATGGTTTACGCCGTCGTACCACAAGGCTTCTTTCAATTGATAGCCAATACTCAAGTCGGCTGCGCCAAGCAACACATGCGAGGCTCGCAGCGCGCCGCGGAGGCGTTCAACCGAGGTGGTTTGCAGGCGGAATAACAGCTCCTGTGATTCCGGAGTGTTGGCAAAAGATTGATTCTCTGAGCTGGCGTCATCCAGATATTTCTCAAACTGCATCAGCATGCGGTCACCCAATACCGGGGCGCGCAGGGTGAAAAACCGCGGATCTGCCTGGACCCCTAGGATGCTATGAATCGCGGTATCCGCCTTGGCCGGGCGCGGCTGTGATTGCTTGGAGGTTTCCGGAAGTTGATAGCCTAACACTTTCACCGGATCATTCAGCCGCGTGCCGTGGCTGGAGTGCAGAGACAGGGCAGGGAAATCATAATCCCCCTGAATTTTCAGGAGCAAATATTGATCCATATCGCCCGGGACATACACCACCCGCGCGGGAAACGTGCCGTTCTCCGTGGTCACCTGAAAGCGATTGCCGCTTTGAAGCAGGTGTTTTCCGGCGATCACATAGCCATCTTTGGAGACAAAGAAGCCGGTACCCCAATCCGCGGGCGCAAATGCCAGCGCCGCCGCGCTCTGCCCCAAGGGCAATGTGGGCGAGGGCAGGTTCATGCGTTTTTTCTCCGCAGTCGCAATGGCCTTGGCAAAGTGAACCTGTTCCCGTGTGAGCACTCGATTTACCAATCCCAAACCCTGTTGAGCGGCGGGTTGGTTTTGTTCCGCCGCCAAGGTCCACCAGGCACTGGCTTGCACCGGATCATCACCGCCCAAGGGCGCGAGGATGGGTTCCGACACCCCGACCTCAGCCGGCAACATGGATTTGAGGACGGACACAATTAATTGGACGTGTTCATCGGCGACAAATAAATCGAGTGTCCGCAAGGCTTCCTCGGGTTGCGCAGGTCGATACAAGGCCGTGGCCTGTTCCAGGATCGCATGGCGTTGGGGATCCAGAGCCACCATGTCATCAATCAGACGCGGATGTTTGGCCGCAAAGGATTCGGGTACTTTCTGGCTGACCAGTGTGCCGGCCCGTCGTCCTTGGTAATAAAACAGGCCCACATTGTACTGGCTGGGCGCATGGCTCATGCGCGCGGCTTGGCGGTACAAAAGAAACGCGCGCGCCAGATTCCGCTTCGTACCTTGGCCCTGTTCATACAGCTGGGCGAGGTTGTAATACGAATCGGGCTGGGGATGATTGGCCGCCTGTTGAAGCCAATGCACGGCCCGGGTGGCATCAGCCGGGACGCCGTAGCCCTGTAGGTACATCACCCTCAAGGCA
>CAJWMQ010000085.1 GCA_913042895.1 uncultured Verrucomicrobiales bacterium
GACCGCGCCGTCTTGTGCCAGTTCGCGGGCGAGCTTGTTTACCGGATATTTCCCGCACACGACGGGCATTCTGAAGAATGCCGATGCGTGGCGGCGAAGTTGGGTGAATCAATTGGCTGATGCCGGGTATCATTGTGTAAATGTAGGCAAGATGCACACGTGGCCGTTCCAGACGCCGTGCGGATTTCATGAGCGGTATGTGGTTGAGAACAAGGATCGTTACTTAGAGGGGCGTTATTATTTCGATGAATGGGACAAGGCCTTGGCGGCGCGCGGGTTGGTGAAGCAACAGCGGGAGCTCTACCGCGAATACGAAAACTACCGCGATAAGCTGGGGGCTTTTACGTGGGATCTGCCGGAAGAGACGCATTCAGATTTCTTTGTGGGCGATTTCGCGCAGTGGTGGCTGCGCACAAAGCCGGTGGATAAGCCGTTGTTTCTGCAGATCGGGTTTCCCGGGCCGCATCCGCCGTATGATCCAGTGCCGCGGCATTTGGATGCGTATGCGGATCGGGAGCTGGAATTACAGCCGGTCACCGAGATGGATTTGGAAAGTCAACCCCCGCCCTTCAAGGCCATGCGTCAGCATAACGTGGACGTGGATCACGATTCCGTGGTGCATTCGTTGAGCCCGACCGAGGAACAGCGTCTGCGTCAGCGCCGACATTATCTGGCCAACGTGACGATGATCGATGAAAAGCTCGGCGAATTAATGGCAGGTCTGGAGGCCAAGGGGATTCTCGATAATTCGATTGTCATCTTCACTAGCGATCACGGTGATTGTTTGACAGACCATGGGCACAGCCAAAAATGGACGATGTACGATCAAATCGTCCGTGTGCCGATGTTGGTTTGGGCCCCCGGGCAATTTACTGGAGGCCGTGAGATGGACGGTCTCATGCAAAGCATGGACATCGGCGCGGCGATTCTGGAAATGGCCGGGGCTGCCGAACCAGAAGGCAGCGAGGCCGTGAGTGTGTTGCCGGCGCTGCGCGGCGAGGATTGGGCTGGACGCGATTATGTGTATGCCGAGCAAATGACGGATGGCAATTACACGGACGGACCGTTCATGACCATGATCCGCGACCACAACTGGAAGCTCGTGCATTTTCTGGATGAACCCTACGGCCAACTGTTCGATCTGCGGGCCGACCCCGAGGAGATGCATAATCTTTGGGATTCGCCGGCAGGCGAGGAGGCCAAGGCGCGGTTGTTGGCCGAGCTGCGGGAATGGCACATCCGCAGCCAGGTGCGAACGGCCAAGTGGGCGGAGGATTGGCGTTGAGCGAATTGGAGCCGGAGGTGCGGCAGCCGCCGGATAAGATCGCGGGGATTCTCCGCATGCTGGGGCCGGGCTTGATCATGGCCGGTGGCATTGTGGGGTCTGGTGAACTGATCGCAGCTACGCATACCGGTGCCAAGGCGGGGTTTATCTTTTTGGGGCTGATTATTTTTGGGTGTGTGATCAAATGTTTCACGCAGGTCGAAATGGCGCGACACGCCATCGTCAAAGGCGAGACCACGCTCGGCTTGCTGAACCGCCTCCCGGGTCCGCGTCTGAAGTGGGGCCGGTTTAAGAGTAACTGGATTGTGATGTTCTGGGCCTTCACCATGATCTTTGGGTTTGGTCAGTTGGGTGGTATTGTGGGCGGGGTGGGGCAAGCCATGGCGATTGCCATGCCAATTACTGAAAAAGGAGGGCGCTATAACGAGGCGGCTTCCGCGCGGGCAAAGATTCAGGTGCTGGATCAGCAGATTGAGGCTGATGCGACCACGGAATTGATTGGGCAACGCGACGTGTTGGCTAAGAGTATCGACGGGTTTGATTTCAACACCAAACCGGTGGATGACCGAGTGTGGGCGCTGATCCTTGCGCTCTTGACGGCCGTGATGCTGGTGCGAGGCGGGTTTGGTTTCATCGAGGCGTTTGCTGCGATTCTAGTGGGGGCCTTCACCTTGGTGACGATCGTCAATCTGTTCGTGCTGCAAACACAACCGGAATGGGCCGTACGTGCGGCTGATTTGAAGGCGGGCTTGGGCTTGGGCTTTTTGTCATCCGGCTCAGAAAAGATTGGGCTCGCCCTCGCGACCTTTGGGATTATCGGCGTGGGCGCGGCGGAGATCGTGGCGTATCCGTATTGGTGTTTGGAAAAGGGATATGGACGTTGGACCGGGAAACGGAAGGAGAATGAAGACTGGTTCGCGCGGGCTCGGGGCTGGATTCGGGTGATGCAATGGGACGCCTGGTTGTCGATGGTGGTGTACACATTTTGCACCGTTGTCTTTTATCTGCTGGGCGCGGCTGTTCTGGGGCGGTTGGGTTTGTTGCCCGAAAAGCAGGATCTCATCCGCACGCTTTCGGTCATGTACACGCCGGTGTTTGGCGGATACGCGGTTGGGGTTTTCCTGATGGGCGCCGTGGCGGTTTTGTTTTCGACCTTCTTTATTTCGAACGCCACCAAGTGCCGCCTATACACAGACTTCGTAGCCGTCTCCGGCCTGGTGAAATTGGATGATGCCCGGCGCGAACAATGGGTGCGAGGGTTCGGGGCTGCGTTGCCGTTGATCTGTGTGTTGGTCTATGTCGTCTGGCCGAATCCAGGGAAGTTGGTGGTGATTTCCGGGATGTTCCAAAGCCTGTTGTTAGTGCCGTTGGGGTTTGCAGTGTTGTGGTTACGCTACCGGGAAGGGGAGGCCTGTTTGCAATCGGGACGGGCGTGGGATGTGATGTTGTGGATTTCGTTTATCAGTTTTGTGGGCATCGGCTTGTATTTGGCTATTACCAAGCTGGGGAAAATTTTCGGTTGAGCACCCAGCCCCTAGGCGTTGAATAGGGCCGTTATGCTGAATGAGGCAGTTGGATTTTCCGGGGAGTCGGTCGAGGCGGTGTCTTCGGCCATCAATCGCTATGGACGTCAGGCGAACATGGAGCCGATCAGTGTTTCCATTTGTCAGGAAGGCAGTGGCTCTAGCTCGTTCTTTCGCGGGATCGCCGTGTTTACTCCGCAATATGAGGAGGAGGAAGGCGGCGAGGAAACGGGCTACTAGCGGCTTGCGCTGAGATCTCGCTTGGCGTACACAACGCTCCGGCGCGCGCGTAGCTCAATTGGATAGAGCAGTGGTTTCCGGAACCAAAGGTTGAAGGTTCAAGTCCTTCCGTGCGTACCATTTTCATTTATCTTTCAAAATACTTCATTTAGCCTGGTAATATTTATCTCGCAATTTCGCCTTCTCCGCCTAGAGTGCGCTCCCCCGCTTTTTTTGGCCGGGACATGTTATGGGAGCAGACAATTCGCCAGTGGATGCGGTGGCAGCGCCGCCTTTGAAGCCGATCGCCATTCCCGCGCGTTTGGCGGATACGCCCGCGCAGGGGCCGAAGTATGCCGTCAGCGTGAACAACGTCGATGGCGAGGCCGTGACGGTGGCCGACCCGAATGCCACGCGCGCAGCAGTGGCCCTAATGAATATTCATGCGGTGACCGGCGGAGCGGCATGTCACTGGGGCGGTCCAGCGGCGTTTGCTGAGATCATGGCGGCCACTCACGCGATTATGTTCGCCACTGAAGGCCGGCAATGGCACGAGGCCTTTAACTTCGTCAATGATGCTGGCCACACTGAGAACGGGGTTTACGCCTTGCGCGCCAATTACAATTTCGACGGGCAGGATTACACGGCGCTCCGCGGTTTTCGCGGTATTCATAGCAAGCTCACCGGTCACGGTGAGAGTCATCTGAATCCCGAGGGTGTGCTGATCAGTAACGGCCCGTTGGGCTCTGGGTTGCCGCAAGCGCAGGGGCTTGCGATAGGCGATCAACTGGCCGGCAACGATCGCGTGACGGTCTGCACCATTTCCGATGGCGCGATGATGGAAGGCGAAGCGAAGGAATCGCTCGCCGCCATTCCCGGTTTGGCTGTGAAAGGGCACGTGAATCCGTTCGTGCTGATTCTTTCCGATAACGACACTAAGCTTTCCGGTCGCATCACGAACGACAGCTTTTCAATGCAGCCGAGTTTCGAGGCCATCGGCACGTTGGGCTGGAATGTGATCAAGGTTGAAGACGGTCACGATCTGCAGGCCGTTTACAGCGCACTGGAATCGGGCATTGCCGCCGCGAAGGGTGATCCGGCGAAGCCCGTGTGTCTTTGGGTAAAAACCATCAAGGGCAAGGGCATTACGTCCACAGAGGAAAATGCCGCCGGCGGTCACGGCTTCCCGCTAGGTAATGCGGAGAAGATTGTGGGTTGGATTCAGGAAATCTATGGCGACGCCGACGCGCCCACTGAGTTTCTGGACTGGGCAAATGAACTGAATGCCGAGTGGAAAGCCTTGGAAGCAGCTAAGGCGACTGCGCCCGCAAGCGATGCGCCGCCGGTCAAGAAGAGCAAAGTTCAGGCTGGTCTGGCGAAGGGCGTCATTCGCGCCGCACAAGAAGGCGTGCCGGTGTTTTCGGTGTCGTCCGACGTGCAGGGTTCCACGGGGGTTTCCGCTTTCCAGAAAGCCATCGACGGCCGCTTCATTGAGGTCGGCATCGCCGAGGCCAATATGGTCAGCACGGGTGCGGGCTTGAGCAAGGTTGGTTTTGTGCCGATCGTTGATACCTTCGGCCAATTCGGCGTTACCAAAGGTAATCTCCCGCTCACCATGGCGTCCCTGAGCCAGGGGCCGGTGATCGCGATGTTTAGCCACGTGGGCTTCCAGGATGCGGCCGATGGCGCGAGTCATCAGGCGACCACCTATCTCGCCGCGGTTGGCGCTATTCCTCACACCACAGTGATTGTGCCGTCCTGTCCGGATGAAGCAGAGGAGTTCATGTATCAGGCCATCAAACGCTTCGAGGCCGATCGCGCCTCGGGCAAGGATGGCGAATCCTACATTTTCTTCGTTGGCCGGGAAAACTACCCGCTTAGCTGGGTGGACAATCCCGTGTACGAATGGGGCAAGGCGCAGGTGTTACGCGAGGGCGGCGATGTGGTGCTCGTGGGCAGCGGCGTGTTGCTTAACCGCGTGATCGAAGCTGGCGAACAACTTGCCTCGGATGGCGTCAATGCCACCGTGATCAATAACCCGTTTGTGAATCAGGTGGATCTGGACACGATCGGTGCCGCGGTGAATGCTGCCGGCGGCCGGTTGGTGACTATTGAAGATCATCAAGTGAAAGGCGGCATGGGAGCGCAGGTGAGTCACGCGCTCTCAAGCGCCGGCATCGCTCACCGCATCAAGACCCTGGGGATCGCCGGCGAGTTCGGCCAATCGGCCTATAAGGCGGATGAGTTGTATGACAAGTTCGGACTTAACGTCGAAGGCGTGAAAGCGGCGGCTAAGGAGCTCTTGGCCTAAAGTCGAAATTTGTTTAGCGGCCGAGTAGGCCGGCCTTGACGGGCACCCAGCCTTTGCCGGGAACAAACTCCCGATGGCCGGTGTCCGTGCTTTGGCAGCCGGCTGCAATCAGCAACAAGGCACCCACGGCGATTTGAATCATCTTGAACATGGGTTTAGTGTAAACGTCATTGCCGCCCGCGCAAGCTTGTTGCAACATCCTGAGAAATCCCATGGAAGACGGTCCTTTTAAGTCTCTGCAAGGTCAGTTGCTGATTGATGGCGGTAGTTTGGCGGGATCATTCTTCAACCGCACGGTGGTCCTGCTGTGCCAGCACAATGAGGAGGGGGCCTTTGGATTGGTGCTGAATCGGCCGATGGATAGGACGGTGGGAGAGATGATCGTAGAGGATTTGCCTGAGTGTATTCAGGAACAGGACCTGTCTATTGGCGGTCCCGTGCAGGGTCAGGCAATGAGTTTTCTGCATGCGGACGATTGCCTGCCTGACGCCAATGTCATTCCGAATTTGAATCTCGAGCATTCCATCGATGAACTGTTGGAGATTGGCAATTCTTTTTCGTCCACGTCCCAGGTTCGGATTTTTGCCGGTTACTCCGGCTGGGGAGCGGGACAGTTGGAGGATGAACTGCAGCGCAATTCCTGGCTTACGCATCCGGCCAGCGTGGATCATGTGTTCGCCATTTCGCCGGGGCAATTGTGGCGGGCCGTGATGCTGGAGATGGGCGGGGTGCACCGGTTGATGGCCGGCTCGCCGGATGATCTGTCCTGGAATTAGGTTTCCAGTTCTTTCTTGAGCATCTTCACCTGATCACGTAGGTGGGCTGCCTTTTCGAATTCCAAATTTTCGGCGGCCGTGAGCATCTCCTGCTCCAGTTCGCGGATGGTTTCTGTGACATCATATTCGCCTCCGGCATCACGCAACAGCATGGTGGCTTTGTCTGTAGCTTCCTGTCGGTTGCCCAAGCTATCCTCCACGGCGCGGGACACACTGCGGGGTGTGATGTTGTGTTCCTTATTGTGCTTGAGCTGCTTTTCGCGGCGATAATTCGAAACAGCCAGAAACGCCTTGATGCTTTTGGTCATAACATCCGCGTAGAGAATCACCTGGCCATTCAGGTGCCTTGCCGCGCGGCCGGCGGTTTGAATGAGTGAAGTGGCGCTTCGAAGGTAACCTTCCTTGTCCGCATCCAAAATGGCGACCAGCGAGACTTCAGGGAGATCGAGCCCTTCACGCAGAAGGTTGATACCTACCAACACATCAAATTCGCCCATGCGCAGGGCGCGCAGGATTTCCACACGCTCCAAGGCATCGATCTCGCTGTGGAGGTAACGAACATTGATACCGATTTCGCGCAGGTAATCGGTGAGTTCTTCGGCGGTGCGCTTGGTGAGTGTGGTTACGAGCACGCGCTCTTTGTGATCCACGCGTTGACGGCATTCCTCGATCAGATCATCGATTTGCCCCTTGAGCGGTTTGATGGTGATGGTCGGATCAATCAGGCCGGTGGGGCGCACAATTTGTTCGGCCACATGCGTTTGAGACCAGCCCATTTCCTGTTCGGCTGGGGTGGCGCTGACGTAGATGGTTTGATTTTGGTGTCCTTGAAATTCCTCAAAATTCAGAGGCCGGTTATCCAAGGCGCTGGGGAGACGGAAGCCGTGCTCCACCAACACGGTCTTGCGCGAGCGATCTCCGGCGAACATTCCACGGATTTGCGGGAGCGTGGCGTGGCATTCGTCGACCACGAGCAGGAAATCTTTTGGGAAAAAATCCATCAAGGTATTAGGCTTTGAGCCGGCTGGTCGGGCACTGAGGTGGCGGCTATAGTTTTCGATCCCGCTGCAATAGCCGAGCTCCTCCATCATCTCGAGATCGTACTCGGTACGCATCTTGATGCGCTGCGCCTCCAGTAGTTTCCCTTCTTTTTCAAAATGCTGAATCTGTTCGCGCAGTTCGGTGCGGATGGTTTTCATGGCCGCCTTAATCTTGTCCGATTGAGTGACGAATTGTTTGCCGGGGAAAATTGTGACGGAACCGAGTGTCTCGGTGGTGTTGCCGGTAAGCGGATCAAAACGCTGGATGCGGTCGATCTCGTCCCCGAAAAATTCCACACGTATCGCATCCTCGGTTTGAGCGGGGCGAATATCTACAGTGTCGCCGCGCACGCGGAATTGCCCCCGCTCAAAGGCGATATCATTCCGCGTGTATTGGATGTCCACCAGCTTGGTGAGGAGGAGTTCGCGTCCGATCTCCATGCCCTGAACCAGTGGAACCATAAGAGCCTCGTAGTCTTCGCGGTTGCCGATTCCGTAAATGCACGAAACGCTCGCCACTACCACTACATCGCGCCGGCTCAATAGCGAACTCATGGTTGCCAGACGCATGCGTTCAATATCTTCGTTTACCGATGAATCTTTCTCAATAAACGTATCCGTGCGCGGGATGTAGGCTTCGGGCTGATAGTAATCGAAATAGCTGATGAAATATTCCACCGCGTTATTGGGGAAAAACCCCTTGAACTCGGCGTAGAGCTGGGCAGCGAGGGTTTTGTTGTGAGATATAACCAATGTGGGGCGATTGGTTTGGGCGATGACATTGGCCATCGTGAAGGTTTTACCGCTGCCCGTGACACCCAATAATACTTGATGGGGAAGATTATCCTCTAAACCGGCAGACAATTGCGCGATTGCTCCCGGTTGATCGCCGGCCGGATCATAAGGCTTATGGAGTTCGAACACGCCGCAAGTTAGTGGTGCGGGGTAGCAGATGTCAATTGAACCACGGAGAACACAGATATTCCTCTAGGGTTTTCACTTTGGTGAATTCAAATTGCCGCCATGCACTCGTCGGACTAATCTGCCGCGTGTCTGTCCAGTCACTCTACTGCCACGTACCGTTCTGCGCTTCCAAGTGCAGTTACTGTGCGTTCTTTTCGCATGCTCCGGATGGCGAGACGGTGGATCGGTTTGTGTCGGGGTTGGTGCGGGAGCTGGAATTGGTTGCGGATGACCTAACGCCGCAGACTATTTTCTTCGGTGGGGGAACGCCGTCGATTTTGAATCTGCGCCAGTGGGAAACGCTTTTGGAAGCCATGCGGCGTCTGGGGCTTGATGGGGCGGAGGAATGGAGTGTGGAATGCAATCCCGCCACCGTATCCGCCGACAAGGCAAAGCTCCTACGCGAAGGCGGCGTGACACGCATTTCCATGGGTGTGCAATCGCTGGATGAAGATTTGCTCGATCGCCTAGGTCGGGTGCATTCGCGGGCGATGGTGTTCAAGTCGTATGATATCCTGCGCAATGCGGGCTTTGAGCGGGTGAACCTGGATCTGATGTTTGCCATCCCTTCGCAAACCATGCCGGTGTGGCAGGATACTTTGCGCGAAACCATCGCTATGGAACCGGAGCATCTTTCCTGCTACGAAGTGATATACGAGCAGGACACGCCGTTGTACGAGCAGCTGCAGGCCGGTGAGTTCGATGTGCAAGAGGAATTGGCCTGCGATATGTTCGAGGAATTGGTGAGAGTGGCCGGCGAGGAGGGTTTTCACCAGTACGAAGTAGCCAACTTCGGGCGGCATCTGGGAGGTGGTGCCTTCGAGATACCCGACGAGGCTTGTCGCCATAATATCAATTACTGGCGTGGCGGCGACTATTACGGGTTGGGGCCAAGCGCCACCGGATATGTGGGGGGCGTGCGTACGACGAATGTTTGCAACACAAAGGTATATTGTGAGAAACTGGAAAATGGTGAACGTGCGATTGATCAAATTGAGGAGTTGGAGCCAATGAAGCGAGCCGGAGAGATGGCGGCGTTTGGACTGCGCATGAACGCGGGTTGGCCGTTTGAGGCGTTTGAACGGGCTACGGGATTTGATCTGCGCGATGAATGGGGGGAGACCATGGAAATGCTGGTGGAACAGGGGCAGGCCGTGTTGGAATCAGAGGGTTTTCGGTTAACGCCTCAGGGGCTTCGATTTGCGGATGCGGCCGGTGCGGAGTTTCTGCGATGAACAAAAAACAGTTGGCCAGCGTCCATTTTTGCTGCGACAACACCGCCCCATGAATTCCGCCGCCACACCCGTCGAGGTTGCTGATGAAATCAACGCCCAGATTCTCGCCATCAGCGAGGATCAATTACAGGGCTTTCAGCGTGATCCCTTTGGGATGGTGGCCGAGCGAACAGGCCTAGATAAGACCTTGGTTCTAGAGCGCGTTCGAGCAATGCTGGACGCCGGTGTGATCCGGCGCGTGCGCCAGACCTTGTTGGCGACCAATTTGGCAAAGGGCGCGCTGGTGGCATGGGAGGTGGATCAGGGCAAACTGGATACGGCGTTTGATTACATGTTTCAGCAGGATCCGTTTTCCGGTCACGTGGTGACCCGCAGTACGGACGTTGCTTCGCCGGGTTCGACTTACAAACTTTGGACCACGCTAAAAGTGCCGCAGGGTTATTCACTGGGGAAACATTGTGAGGTACTAAAAGAGAAGGTGGGCGCAAAAGCGTTTCGATTGATGCCGGCCAAAAAGCTGTTTGCCTTGGGGGTGGGGCATGTGCGGCGAAAAGATATGGAACCAGGTGCACGCTCTGAGGAGCTGGGGGCGGTAACGGACGTGGCGGTGGTGGAATTGACCGACCATGAATGGCGAATCATGGAGGCGGTGAAGCGAGAGTTTGAACCGGGCGAATTGGTAGAGGATTTGTGGGCGGCGCGCGCGGAAGAAGCGGGTGTATCCCTGGAGGAATTTTTCCGAGTGTCTGAGGGTTTAAATGCCCGCCGAGTGGTGGGCCGTTTTTCTACATTCCTCGAACACGTGAAGCGATTGAAAACCGGCGAAAAGGTGACACGCTACAATGCGCTGTTTCACTGGGCCGTTCCGGTCGGCCGCGAGATTGAAGCCGGCCGCGAGGTGGGGCGGCATTACATCATGACCCATGGCTACTGGCGCGAGGGCGGACCGGAGTTTCGCGATGTCAATATCATGGGCGTGGCGCACGGTACGGATAAGGAGAAAGTGCTGGCGCACAAGGCGGCGATTGACGCGCATTTGGCCGAGGCGGGCATCGAGGTGGGCTACACGAATGTCTTCTGGGGCGGGCGCAGCGAGATCAAGCCCTCGGAGATTTCGCCCTTTGCCTACCAACGTTGGTGTGAGGGTCATGGAATTGCGCCGGATTCGATGAAGGCTTAAGGGCCATTTTTCACCTGTTTTTTGCGAATTGCACGTTGACAGCGGCAAGTCTCCTGCCTATTTTCCGCGCTCCGGTTTTCCGGCGAACTTCGAAAGAGATCTTATGGCTAAAGTAAAAAAGTACGTTTACCACTTCAGTAAATCCAAGACGGACGGCAACGGTTCTATGAAGGCGCTGTTAGGCGGCAAGGGCGCCAACCTTGCCGAAATGAGCAGCATTGGTGTTCCTGTTCCGGCTGGTTTCACCATTACGACCGAAGTTTGCACGTATTACTACGACAACGGTAAGAAGTACCCCAAGACACTTGATGCCGAGATCGAGGCAAACATTACAAAGGTCGAAAAGGCCATGGGCAAAAAATTTGGTGATCTCGAGAATCCCCTCCTGCTTTCTGTCCGTTCCGGTGCGCGTGAGTCGATGCCCGGTATGATGGACACCATTCTCAATCTCGGGATTAATGACGAAGTTGTTGAGGCCCTTGCCAAGAAGACCGGCAATGCAAAATTTGCGTGGGACTCCTACCGTCGTTTCCTTCAGATGTACGGAAGCGTTGTAATGGAAGTGGAAGCTGAGGCGGGCGAGCACCACGATCCTTACGAGGTGATTCTGGATAAAGCCAAGGCTAAGGCCAAGGTGGAAGACGATTCCGGTCTCAAGGAAAATGATCTCCGCGAAGTGGTCGCTGCTTTCAAAGCGCTGATTAAGAAACGCTCTGGCCAGAACTTCCCTGAAGATCCGCGTGAGCAGCTCAAGGGGGCCGTGACGGCCGTCTTCAATTCCTGGCAAAACGACCGTGCGATTGTTTATCGCCAGAAGTATGGAATTTCCGCCGCTTGGGGAACGGCTGTTAATGTTCAGGCAATGGTGTTTGGTAACACCGGAAAGAAGTCCGGGACCGGTGTTGCATTTACGCGTGACCCAGCCACGGGTGAGAATGTGTTTTATGGTGAGTATCTCATCGATGCCCAGGGCGAGGACGTTGTTGCCGGTGTTCGCACGCCGAAACCTATCGCCAAGATGGCCAAGGATCTTCCTCAGTCTCACAAGGAGCTTCTCGTAACTCGTAAGAAACTTGAGAAGCACTTCCGTGATGTGCAGGACGTTGAGTTTACCATCGAGGAAGGCAAGCTGTGGATGCTGCAGACTCGTAACGGAAAGCGCACGGGTTTTGCCGCCGTTAACATCGCGCTGGATATGGTTAAGGAGCGCCTCATCAAGAAGGAAGAGGCTATCCTCCGTATTCCTGCTGATGACCTTGGGCATCTCCTTGCTCCAATCTTCGACGCCAAGGCTGAGAAGGCTGCCAAGAAAGTTGGTAACGGCCTTCCGGCGGGGCCCGGTGCGGCTTCCGGAAAGATCTATTTCTCCGCGGAGGACGCAGTGAAGGCTGCGGCGAAAGGTCAAAACGTGATCTTGGTCCGCCAAGCTACTTCGCCGGAAGATCTTCGAGGCATGATCGCCGCCGACGGTATCCTCACCACTGAGGGTGGGGCTTCCTCACATGCCGCTCTGGTGGCCCGGCAAATGGGCAAGGTCTGTGTGTGTGGTGCGCACGGTATGACGATTGATTACTCCAAGAAAACACTCTCTGGAAACGGCGTTACCCTGAAGGAAGGCGATGAGCTTTCCCTGAACGGTTTTGTTGGGAATGTTTACAAGGGCAACATCAAGTCTTCTCCCTCTCAGGTCATCCAAGGCCTCATCGAGAACAAGGCTGCCGCCAAGCGTTCGGACACGTACAAGAAGTTCATGGAGCTCATGAGCTGGACCGACAAACTGCGGGCGCTTGGTGTTCGCACCAATTCGGATACTCCGGAGCAGGTGCAGCAGGCCATCAAGTTCGGTGCTGAAGGCATTGGTCTGACCCGTGCTGAGCACATGTTCTTCGAGGGCAACCGCATTGATGCGGTGCGTGAGATGATCCTCGCGGATGACGATGCGGGTCGCGCCAAGGCACTCAAGAAGATCAAGGTCTTCATGAAGAAAGACTTCATCGGCATCTTCAAGTCACTCGAAGGTCGCCCGGCCACCATTCGTCTTCTGGATCCGCCTCTTCACGAATTTATCGGCACCATGGATGCTGCTCAGAAGAAGGATCTCTCCAAGAAGATCGGCATGAGCGCTCCTGCCATCACCAAGCGCATCCACGCTCTTCACGAGGAGAACCCAATGCTTGGTCACCGTGGCTGTCGGCTTGGAATCAGCTATCCAGAGATTTCTGAGATGCAAGTGAGGGCTATTCTCGAAGCAGCAGTGAAAGTGCAAGCGGATGGAATTAAGGTTCAGCCAGAAATCATGGTGCCTTTAGTTGGATTCAAAAAAGAATTGGATAATCAGGTGGAGATTGTTCATCGAGTTGCAAAGCAGGTGCAAGAAGAAAGCGGGAAGAAGGTCAAGTATCTTGTGGGTACGATGATCGAGATTCCGCGTGGAGCACTCACGGCAGATGAAATTGCTGAGACCGCTGAATTCTTCTCATTCGGGACGAATGACTTGACCCAAACAACGCTTGGAATGAGTCGTGACGATATGGGGTCCTTCCTCCAAACATATACTGAAGAGGGAATCTTT
>CAJWMQ010000086.1 GCA_913042895.1 uncultured Verrucomicrobiales bacterium
CCATTTGCTGAAGGAAGGTGCCGCCCTCGGTAAATAAAGATTGCACCCAATCCTGAGCCTGACCTGTACTCAAATAAAAATATAAACTACCGCCAGAATCGAGTTTTTGAGTCACGGCCGCGAAGGAAGTTGACCCGCCGCCAGCTGGAGCCGGAGCCGGATCGGGCGGATTGACTGTGCCTTCCGGATTGCCCGCACCACTGGTGTTTTCATCACCACCTGTGCCACTGCCGCCACCGGCTACCGCGGGGGGATTATCGATTATCGGCTCTTCATCGCCGCCGAACACTCCTGCGAAAAAAGCCGCCGCTACGCCGCCCACCAGAACAACCACCGCCGCCGCAGCTAACAGTAATTTTTTACGACCACCCGAAGCGGCTGCCACGTCCAGCCCTTTATCTGCCATTGAACTAGCCGCTGCCGGTGTTGGCGCAGTTGCAGGCGCACCCCCAGCTACAATCTGCAGCAACTCGCCGGCACTCACCCAATCCGGCAGCTCGCTGTGCCACGCCAAATCATCGGCCTGCAGCGTGCCGTTATTTAAACTTTCCTGAAGTTGCTCCGGTGTCAGCGGCCCGAATTGTTCTTCTCCGCGTCGAATGTAGATGTCCATGGGCAAGGGAAACCTACACCTGCCGAAGGCCCGGCACCAGTGCGAAAAGGCTAGTTATCCGCCTTCTTAGCGTCTTTTTTCTCCGGCGGTTTGGGGGGTAGAACAGTGAGCCAGAGGTGGTCGGTTTCGGGAATGATGTATTCAGGGAAGCCTTGGGGGACGCCGTTGTTTACACCGGAGCTAGTGAGCGCGACGGTAGCGAGTTGCGGGGCGGTATCGCCTTCGGGTTGGAGGGTAAATTGCAACGGGCCGTTATGCGACGGGGCATCGAGGGCGGCGATGAGCTTGAGCGTGGCGGCACCTTTCTTTTCGACGGTGACAGGTTCGACGGTGACGCCCTTGGGCAACGCAGCGGCGACGACGGTGAGTTTGCCTTTGTAGCCGTCGAGATAATCAACGGTGACTTTCACTTCGTTGGTAGCCCCGGCGTTCACGGCAAATTGCGGTGCCTCGACGGTGCCGTTAAAAGAAGGCTCGGGCTGGAAGATGCGTAGGCGGTAAAAATATTCGCCGCCGCCTTTGTTGAGCAGACTGCGCACGCGCACACAGTGGCGGCCATCGGCGGGCGCGGTCCAGTTGAGCAGTGGATCGCGCAGTTTGTTGGCGTCATCGTTGGTGACGAGCACTTTTCTAGTGTTATCCTCGATGGCCAGTTCGGCATCGAGCAGAAACCCGAGCTTGAAGGAATCGAGATCGAACCGGTACCGCTGCCCTTTTTTTGCATCAAAGGCAAAGCGATCCACATCGCCGGGACGATCGATGCGCCCGGAGATGTTGACTGGCCCGGATGCATTAGCGGTGGCGTTGGCATCATTCGGTTCGCGCTCGACGGTTTCGGGCCGACCGGTCACGGGCAAGCGTAGCGGGCCGTTTATAGCCTCGATGGGCAACACGAGTTCCGTGTCGTTTTCCTGAGCACGCGCGCGGACGGTATCGTTGACCAGATTCCAGCCGCGCAAGGCAATCAACGATTCCCCGCCACTGATCGCCGCGGGCCAGGCGTGGCGCAGGTAGGGGCCGTTGGTGAGCGTCACCCGATAGGTCAGGCCGGTGCCGCCGCCGAAGCTCGAAGTACTGTTGGCCGGGAATTTAAAGCACGCCATCTGCAACACGTAGGTCCCGTCTCGCGGACATTTCCAAGTCAGGCGCGGATCCAGCGAGTGTGCATCGTGATTGAACGCCAGCTTCACGCCGCGCGCATCACGCAGCAGCATCAGCGCATCCATGGACACGCCCGCGGTGTAGGCGTCCATCGCCGCCACGAGCGTTTGGCCGGCCTTCATCTTGAAGGCAAACGAATCCACATCACCGGCTTTGGCGAATTGCCCGTGCACCACCGCCGGCAGCACGATCGACTGCGGCTCAAGCATTTCGTTGTTCGGCTCGGCCTCGGTAATATCCAGCCCTTTGCCCACAAAAAAAACGCGCGGCGGCGTGGTACCGTTGGCGTCATGAAACCGGATAAGATATGGGCCGGGCGTCACGTCCTTGCCCACGGTCACAGCGAAGGTGCCTTTTTTCTCCGTGGCGGTGAATTGAACGCCGTCGTGTTCGCACCAACCCTGCAGCGGCCAATTGTGCTTACCGCCGATGGACGCATTGAGATCAGTGCCGCGTTGGGCCCCCATTGGGAAATGCCAGTCCACCTGCGGCGGCGCCGCGAGCGCGACCAGCGGCAAGAGCAGGCCCGCGAACAGCGCGCGCATCAGGCGAAGAGTTCCTTGATCCGCGTGCCGCCATCCACCAGCTGCACAGGGCGGCCGGTCTCGGTGTGCAGGATCTGTTCAGGATCAATGCCGAGCTTTAGGTAGAGGCTCGAGGCAAAATCCTCGGGGCTGTAAACATTTTCAGCGGCGTAATAGCCCTTGTCATCGGTGGCTCCCACCACTTGCCCGCGCGGACAGCCACCGCCGGCAAAGAGCACGCTCATCGCGCCGGGCCAGTGATCGCGTCCACCTCGCGTGTTCACCTTGGGCGTGCGGCCGAATTCACCGAGGCAGATCACCATGGTGTCCTCCATCATACCGCGTTGATCGAGGTCATTAATTAAAGCCGCTAGCCCCATGTCCCACCGCGAATTAAAGTCCCCTTTGAGGGTCTTAAATATACCCCTATGATGATCCCATCCACCGTAATACACGGTGACAAACGACACGCCCACCTCCACCAACCGCCGCGCCAACAGGAGTCGCTGGCCTAGGCTGTTGCGACCGTACGCCTCCCGCACCTTCTCATCTTCCTTAGCTATATCGAACGCCGCCTGAGCTTCTTTGCTAGTCACAAGGTCAACACCTTGCGCGTTGAACTGATCAAAATCTACTGCCGGGTCCTTGGCCGCCTTTTCAGTTATGCGCAGGAGATTATCGAGGCCTGCGCGCAAACCACGCCGGTCTTCGGAGCGCCCTTCACTAATGCCCTTGGGCAACACCACATCGCGCACCTTGAAGCTGCTGCTTTGCGGATCGGCCTTGATCACAAAGGGCGCATGTTGCGCGCCCAGAAAATTTGGGCCGCCCGAACGGCTCATGCGCCCGAGGCTCATGTACGGCGGCAACCCCTGTTGCACACCGCGCTCAAAACTCACCATCGAGCCGAAAGACGGATGGAAGGTCACAAACGCGCCGCAGTTCACCGGCACCGGCGTCGGCCGACCGGTCATCAGGTAATGATTGCCCCCACCGTGGTTTGGATCCTTATGGCAGATGGACCGCACGATGGTCATCTTATCCATCACCTTGGCAAGGTTCGGCACCTTGTCGCAAAACTGCACGCCCGGCACACTGGTCTTCATCGCGCCAAACTCACCGCGAATCTCCTTTGGCGAATCCGGTTTGGGATCGAAACTCTCGTAATGCGACGGTCCGCCATCAAGCCACACGAGAATGCAGTTCAACTTTTTCCTGGCCGGACCGCCCTGCGCCTGCGCGCGCAGCAGATCACTGAAACCCAGCCCCGCCAAACCGCCGAGCCCCACCTGCAGGAAATCCCGCCGGCCCAATCCGGAGCAGTTGAACTTCATCCCGTTCATCGAATGTATAATACCGAAAATTTTCCTCGCCGAAAAGCCACGAAATTGGGACGTTCTACCCCGAAATCCATTCAATCTCAGTCGATCCTTTTTTCACGTTGGTTTGCAACAAAGTCGCAAACCCCGCGTCTTTTGGCTCAACTTTCCAGACAAAATCGCCTAAATTTCTTGCGGCTGTTCAGGGACGACCGGCCATGGAAGCCAAAGGGGAAATGAATTCTACAAATCAATTCATCGGTTCACTGCTGCTTGCCGCCCTGGCGGGACTCACCGGCTGTACCGGCCCGTCTTCCTCTGCGCCCGACGCCTTTGCCGGGTTATCCTGGCCGCAGCAGTTTTCCGACGGCCAAACCAAAACCCCGGCCGGAGCTGGTTGGTTGACCGATTTTAATGACCACACACTGGAGGCCCTAGTGCAGGAGGCGTTGGCCAACAATCCTGACCTGCGAGTTACCGCCGCCAAATTGGATGCCGCCCAAGCTGCCCTGCGAATTGCCGGCGCCGACCTCACGCCGTCACTCACCCTCAAGGCCGCCACCTCACGCGTGAAGCGCAATAACACCAGCGGGTTTTCTATTACCTCCTCGCGCACCGAACGATACACGCCCTCCATGGACCTAGCTTGGGAACTGGATATCTGGGGGCGCCTGCGAGATTCGCAATTTGCATCCCGAATGGATGCCGAGCAGGCCGCCGCCAACCTTCAGGCCGCCCGCCTAAGCCTCGCGGCCAATACCGCCAAAGGCTGGTTTGACTTAGCCGAAACCGAGCTGCAAACCCAGCTCGCCATCCAAACGCACCAAAGCTACACCAACAACCTCGCCGTACTGGAGGAAGGCCTACAACGCGGCCTCACCAAGGCGTTGGATGTACGCCTCATGCGCACCAGTGCACGCAATGCCGAAAGCACCCTGCACCAACGCCAGCGCGAACGAGATGCCGCTCGGCGGTCACTTGAGATTTTGCTGGGTCGTTATCCCAAAAGCGAAATTGCTCTAAGTACCGGCCTGCCCACGCTCACCAACAGCGTACCCGCTGGTTTACCCGCCCAGTTGATCGAACGCCGTCCTGATGTGTTTGCCACCCAGCGCGCCTACCTCGCTGCCCACCGCCGCGTGGACAGCGCCCGCAAGAATCGGTTGCCCAAGATTTCCCTGTCCGCCAGCGCGGGCACCTCCACCAGCGAATTGAAAGATGTGCTCGATGTAAACAACAACATTTGGAATCTGGCCGCCAACCTTTCCCGCCCCATCTTCGATGGCGGCCGCATTCGATCAAACATCGACCGCACTCGCGCCCTGCGCGAACAGGCCCGCTACACCTACGTGCAAACCACCCTGCAAGCCTTTGCCGAGGTGGAAACTACCCTGAACGCCGAGACCTTTTTGACCCAACAGGAAACCGCCTTGCGCGCCGCCGTGCAGGAAGCCATTGAGGCGGAAAAACTTGCTCAGGAGGATTACCTTGCTGGATTGGCTGACATCGTAACCGTACTTGAATCACAGCGACGCGTATTCGACGCCAAGCGATCTCTCCTCCAATTGCAAAACCAGCGACTACAAAACCGTATCGACCTGTACCTCGCACTTGGAGGCGAATTTGCAGCACCTAATCCCCAATGAGTGACACAGAAACCAAACCCGAATCCTCCGCTCCCCGCATTCTAACTGGCATTGGATTAGGTATAATGATTCTCGCTGGCAGCTCCAGCCTAGCTTGGTATTTTTTAAATAATCAGCCAGAGACTGAACGTCGCAACCCACCTCGGAAGGTTACCATCGTCAATACGGTAACTATAAAACCACAGGATTTCGAGATTCATTTACCGAGCCAGGGCAGAGTGCAGGCACGGGCAGTCACCACCATCAGTCCGGAGGTTACTGGCCGAGTTGTTTCAATCGAACCCAGTTTTCAGGAAGGTGGATTCTTCAGTCCGGGACAAAAACTTCTCACCATTGATAACAGTGACTATTTGAATTCCGTCACCAAAGCTGAAGCTCAAATTGATCAGCTGAAAGCCAAACTTGCTCTGGAAAAAATTGACCGCGCGAGCCTAACTAATTCCGTATCCGTCGCTTCAGCCAACTTGGAGCAGGCGCAAGTAGCTTTAGCTCGAGAAAAGATCGAGGCGAACTCATTTCAAAACGCCTTTAAGGTGGCTGAAGCCAATCTCAACCAATCCCGAGTGGCGCTGAAACTTCAAATACTGGATCGTTCCACTTATTCAAACGCCGTTAGGGTAGCCGAGGCCAATCTGAAACAAGCCGAAGCCAACCTGCAACTCAATCTCGCCGAACAAAGTGCCGCAATCGCAAATCTGAGACGACTCAACAAGCTTGAGGGTGCATCACCCCTCGCTAAAAGAGAACCTCAGGTAGCAGAAGCTCAGGCCACCGCGGAAGCCCAACGTGCCACTCTAACAAAGGCAAAGAAAGATTTAGTGGAAAAGCCTCGGCAACTAGAAGCAGAATTCCAATCTAAGATCGTGGTCGCCCAAGAACAGCTCAATGAGGCTCGTGAAAATCTCAAGCTCCCTAAAGAACGGGCTGCTGATTTGCAGGCCAAAATTAAAGTCGCCGAAGCCGAACTTACTGCGGCTCGAGCAGCTCTCAAGAAACCGGCTCAACTCGAAGCCGAGCTCTTAGCACAGATCAAGATAGCAGAAACCGAAGCTGCTCAGGCTAAACGTGACGCCAGCCGTACTACTCTTCACGCCCCGGAATACCACGGACGCATCACCGAGAAACGAGTCGATATTGGGCAGGTAGTAAAAATTGATTCCGTGCTAGCTACAGCCATTGCCACTGACTTTGCCGAAGTACGCCTACCTATATCCAACCAACGATTAGCCCACCTTAATATTCCTGAGCCTCTGGTTAGCACCAACAACACCGAAGCACTGCGCAATCAACCTACCATACCTCGTCCATCTGTCACCCTAACTGCGGAAATCGGTAATAGCAGTATCCACTGGCAAGGCGTGATCGACCGCGCCGAAAGCCGTTACGATACAGCTAGCCAGCAGCTTTTTCTCATCGCGCAAGTCGCCGAACCTTACCGCACCCAACCCGCCTTGCGCGCAGGCCTATTTGTCCGCGCTGACATCACGGCCAACACTCTGCCTAATGTTTTTGTACTTAAACGGCATTGGGTACGACGAGGTAATGAAGTTGCATTACTGGTTGAGCGGGACAAAAATAAAATCCTCAAACGCCAATCCATCACAGTCTTATGGCAAGACAAAAACGTGATTGTAACCGCCGATCTCAAAACTGGTGACAAGGTTATCACTACTCCAGTGGATTACGCCACTAACGGCCAACAATTGCGTGAAGCCGGCGACCCTCTTCCTGGGCCACCGCCCGGCAGCGGTAAAGGCAAGGCACCTAAAGGCAAAAAGAAGAATACTAACGAATGAACACCATGATCGCATGGTTTGCCCGCAATAGCGTGGCCGCTAATCTCCTGATGGTTTTTATCATCCTCATGGGGGCTAATGGCATCGTCAATCGTCTGCCGGTCGAGGTGTTCCCAGACTTTAATCCGGATGAAATCCGAATTGGTGTCACCTACCGCGGTGCAACCCCAGAGCAAATGGAAGAATCCATCGTGATTCCACTTGAAAATGCTGTCGCCGATTTGCCGGGTATTGAGGAAATCAAGAGTATAGCTGTTGAAGGCCGGTGTTACGTAGAGATTGAAGTGGAAAGCGACCACAATCCCCGTGATGTCCTGGATGACGTAAAAAGCCGTGTCGAGGCGGTGAGCGGCCTACCTGAAGGTATCGAACCGCCGTCGGTAAAGGTCGACGAAAGTTTGCATGAGGTCGTCACCTTGATTCTACACGGAGATATGAGTGAGTACGATTTGTACAAACTCGGCGAACGAGTGCGTGATGAGGTCGGCCGGAAGGAAAACATCTCACGGGTACGACTACGCGGCCTACGCGATTATGAGATAAGTATTGAGGTAAGTGAGCAAATACTTCGCGAACACAGCCTCACCCTAAAAGATATTGCTGATGCCGTTGGTAATTCCGCAGTGGATATACCCGGCGGCGCAATCCAAGCCCGTAACGGTGAACTCCTGGTCCGCACCGAAGGTCGCGCCTTTGACAAGGCCGCGTTTGATAAAATTATTCTAAAGGCCCGAGAAGATGGATCACATCTAACCCTTGGAGAAATTGCTTCGGTTAAGGATGGCTTCGAGGAAGATCGTGTGGTCATGCGCTTCAATGGCAAACGTTGCGCAGTAGTACACGTGGCTCGCACCGGCTCACAAAACGCTATCAAAATCGAACGCACGGTTCAGGAATATCTCAATGAGCTAAAGCCCAATCTCCCCAAAGGTGTCAACATTGATATTTGGAATAACCGCGCCAACATCATCAAAAAGCGACTGGTCACTTTGAATGACTCGGCGTTCATCGGAATGGGCTGTATTATCGTCTTACTAGGCCTATTCCTACGCCCGGCCGTTGCCTTCTGGGTTTGCCTTGGCGTTCCAATCGCTTTTATGGGGGCATTTGCCATGATGCCATACCTCGGCGTGACCATTAACCTCATGACTCTCTACGGTTTCATCATCGTACTGGGTATTTTAGTGGATGATGCTATCGTCACCGGCGAGCGTATCCATGCCTATCAGCAACGCGGCGGCACTGGCTTGGAAGGAGCAATAAAAGGGGCACAAGAAGTTGCTACCCCGGTGATCTTCGGTGTGCTCACCACCATCATTGCTTTTGTACCTCTACTATTAGTGGAAGGGAGGCGCGGACAAATGTTCTCCCAAGTCGCATTTGTAGTGATTCCATGCCTCATTTTTTCGCTGGTTGAATCCAAACTTATCCTCCCCGCGCATCTCAGTCACTTATCCACAGGCAAACCGCCCCGAGAACGCCTCAGCCTACTGGCCCGCATCCAGCGCCGGTTTGCCGACGGCCTCGAATGGGGTATCGACCGCATCTACAGGCCTGTGCTCGCATCGGCCTCAATGCATCGTTATGTGACTCTTTGCATATTCATTGCTGCGGCTATTACCATTTGCTCCTACAGCTATAGCGGCCGGCTAAAGATGATCTTTTTTCCCCCTATCGATGCGGACTACGCCACCGCCCGCCTCGTAATGCCCGAAGGCACGGCTTATGAAGTTACCGAGCAAAAACTTCAGAAAATGATCGATGAGGCCCATAAGCTACAAGCGGTTTATACTGGGAAATACCTCAACCCAGATACCGGAAAATCTGAAGATCGCAGCCTCGTCGGACATATCATTACTACTGTTGGAGGACAAAACATAGCCGGAGTTCGTGGGAGTGCCTCCAGCGGCGTCGCCAATCTGGGTGAAGTACAACTGCAACTAATGCCGCCCGAGGATCGTATCTATTTCGATAACAAAAAATTCCACGATCTTAAGACTCGCGATCTCACGGCTGAATGGCGAAAAAATATTGGAATCATCGAAGGAGCACAGGAAGTGACCACTCGCGCCGTAATTGGCCGGACACGCGACCCCATCGCCATCAAGCTCGCTATGCCAGCATTAAATACCAGTGAGCAAACCACCAGTGTGCTCGCCGATGTCTCTGGAAAAATTCAATCCGAGCTTGATACCTATCAAGGTATTTTTGACATCAACGACAGTTTCCAGCGCACCAAAGAAGAAGTCCGCCCCACCCTAAAACCAGATGCTCTTCAAAGAGGACTCACCCGTGCTATGGTTGGCAGACAGGTCCAAGGCGGTTTTTTTGGCCACGAAGCCCAGCGAATCCAGCGCGGGCAAAATCAGGTTCGTGTAATGGTAAGGTATCCACTGGAGGAACGTGAAACGCTCGCCAGTCTGGAAAACATGCACATCCGCACACCCGAGGGCGCCTCTATGCCACTCGCCGCCGTGGCCGATTTGGAGATGGCTGAAAGTTTTCCATCCATTCGCCGAACCGACCTCGCTCGAACGCTCTACGTAACTGCCGATGCTGACAAATACGATCCAGCTCTAGATTTAGAGAAAATACGCGAGGAAATGGAACCCAAGGTCTTGAGTCTTGTGCAGGGGCATCCTGGCATGAGCCATGAGTTTGTGGGTGAGGGACGTGAACGCCGTGAGTCCTTTGCCGCTCTAAAGCTCGGTAGTGTTATCATTATTCTAGGAATTTATGCCATGCTGGCCATCCCTTTTAAGAGCTATAGCCAACCGCTAATTGTAATGGGGATCATTCCTTTCAGCATCATGGGCGCCCTACTAGGCCATATGATCATGGATATTCCTTTTAGTGTCATGAGCGCTTTTGGGGTGCTAGCCATGGCTGGAATAGTCGTCAATGATAGCCTTGTGATGGTTCATTATATTAATCTCAAACGCGACGAAGGCCAACCGATTATAAAAGCGGTACGCAATGCCGGAGGAGCCCGTTTCAGACCCATCCTGCTAACCAGCCTTACCACTTTCGGTGGCATCCTACCCACTATGTTCGAGAAAAGTACTCAAGCCCAATTCGTAATACCCATGGGTATCAGCCTTTCTTTTGGTGTGCTCTTCGCCACCTTCATCACGCTTATTCTGGTACCAATTAGCTATCTGATTCTGGAGGATGTGAAATCCACGCTCAGCCGATACTGGCACTGGCAAGTCGGGCGCAAAGTCGAGCCAACAACGGTTTAATTTGTTTCCGCCAATCAAACACCCCAAACTCTTGGCGCATGCTGGCGATCATTGAAAGTCTAGTGGGTGCGCTTTTGATGGTTATTCTAGAATTGTTTTTAAACATTGTTGTTTACGGCATCCTCTACAATATTGTGCGCCTCATCAGTGCTTCCATGAAAGCCGCCGGTGATACCGTTGAATCACTGGCTGACGCTGCTAAAACTCCAAAGACCCAACCCTTGATTATCACCCTGCTGATTGTCGGAGGTATCCTGGTCGCCCTTGCCATCTCGTTCACCTTTCCTAAGCGGGTTTTTAATTTCGGATCCATCACCGGCATCAGCCTGTTAATAACCCCTTTGCTTCTAGGCATGTTCACCAGCTTCATTGGCCGCTGGGAAAAGAGCCACAACAAAGCCCCATCCTTCATGGCCACCTTTCTTGGCGGCGCGATCTTCGGCCTTGCCGCAGCCGGCACCCGGCTGATTTTCATTGTCCAGTCTCAGTGATAATTTCGGTGGACTTTACCTGCCGCCCATTAGAGATTTGGCGCGTGAAACCGATTCTTTTACTGACCACCCTCCTCTTTACCCTGACCTCCATCGCCGAGGAAAAGCTCCATTCGGCCACCAAACCCGTACCGCGCAGCGGCGGTTGGACCAAGCGGCATGAATCGTTCAACAAACGCGTGGCGCAAGGCAACTGCGATCTCATTTTCATCGGCGACTCCATCACACAAGGCTGGGAAGGCCGCGGTAAGGGCGTGTGGGCCAAGCACTACGCAAAACGAAATGCCGTGAACCTCGGCATCGGCGGCGACCGCACCCAGCATGTCATTTGGCGGTTAGACAATGGCAACCTTCACCGCATTAAGCCCAAAGCGGCCGTCATCATGATCGGTACCAACAATTCCGGCAGTAATACTTCCCAGGAAATCGCCGACGGCGTGGAGGTGATCGTGAAGCAACTGCGCAAAAAACTACCCGAGACCAAAGTTTTACTGCTCGGCGTCTTTCCCCGCGGCGCCAACAACGCGGACAAACGTCGCCTAGTCAACGAAGGTACCAACGCCATTTTCAAGAAGCTCGCCGACGACAAAGCCGTACACTACCTCGACATCGGCCCAAAGTTCCTAGAGAAAGACGGCACCCTCTCGCGCGAGATCATGCCTGACCTTCTACACCTCAGCGAAAAAGGCTACACCATCTGGGCAGAATCCATCGAAGAAAAGCTGAAGGAATTAATGGGCGAATAGGATAATTACAAGCAAACGCCTCTCCCTTTGGGAGAGGGTCTGGATGAAGGTGAAAAGCTTCCTACACAGTTGCCATTTCACCCCCGACCTATACACTTCCGAACACTTTTTATGAAACCCATTACCGTATTATTTTCATTCGTGTTTGCCGCCTCACTGGCCGCCGCGCCGAAGGGGCAGTTGACTTATGAAACCCCGGCAGCCGCCGCCAAGGATCCGGATTTCGCCATCCAGGGCGAATACACCGGAAAAGGCATGGATGGAGAAGGTAAGCAATCGAAGCTCGGCCTGCAAATCGTAGCCCTCGGTGAAGGCACTTTCCAGGCCACGGCCTTCGGCGGCGGCCTCCCCGGCGCCGGCTGGGATGGTGATACCAAATGGGTCTACAGCGGCAAACGCAAAGGCGAAGACAAGGCCAGTTTCGCCAGCGATCAATCGCCCATTTCCCTGCACTATCTCAAAGGCAAAGTAATCGCCGCCAAGGGCGACCAAAAGGTGGGTGCGTTTGAAAAGGTCACCCGCAAATCCCCCACCCTCGGGGCCGAGGCGCCCAAGGGAGCCAAGGTGCTGTTCGGCGGCAAGGACAACGGCACACTTGATCAACTCAAGATCACTGACGACGGCCTCATGAAAGAGGGCGCCATCACCAAAGATAAATTCCAGAGCTTCAAACTGCATGTGGAATTTCGTTTGCCGTTCAAGCCCACCGCGCGTGGCCAGGCCCGAGGCAACAGCGGCCTGTACCTGCAGCGACGTTACGAATTGCAGGTGCTGGATTCGTTCGGGATTGAGATGACCCCCGCCAAAAACGATTGCGGTTGTCTGTACAAACAGAAGTTTCCCGATGTGAATGCCTGTTTCCCACCGCTCAATTGGCAAACCTATGATGTGGAATTCACCGCGGCCAAGTTTAATACCGAAGGCCAGAAGACTACCTCGGCCCGTATCACGGCCCGGCTCAACGGCATTGTGATTCATGATGATTACGCGCTGAAGAGCAAGACCGGCGCCGGTCGTCCGGAAGGCGCGGAGGCCGGCCCAATCTGGTTCCAGAATCACAGCAACCCGGTTCGGTATCGCAATGTGTGGATTGTTGAACAATAAAATGCGCTCGCTAACTCTCGCGTTTTTGACGCTCGCCCTACCCCTCTCCGCCGCACCGCTGAAGCTCACGCTCAGCACAGTGCCCGGGTTGCAATTCGACAAACCCCGCTTCACCGCCGAGCCGGGACAGGAGATTGAACTGACGTTCAAGAACCCCGATGATATGGCGCATAATCTGGTGTTTACTAAGCCCGGCCAGCGCATGGCCGTAGTTCAAGCAACCATTGCACTGCCTCCCGATCCCGAGCGCATCATCAATCACCCCGCAATTCTCACCCAAACCCTCACGCTAAAACCGAATACCTCGGCCGTGCTGAAGTTTACCGCGCCCAAA
>CAJWMQ010000087.1 GCA_913042895.1 uncultured Verrucomicrobiales bacterium
TTACCTTTACGGACAACCTCCAACTTTTTCACAGAGAGATCCATGATCTGTAACTGCTGAAGAATCGGCACACGCAGCATCCAGTCCTTCTTGACCTTGATACCACCGAAACCAGTTCGCACGCCGGCCTCACCCGGCTTGATTTTCTTAATAAAGAGAAACAGACTGATGATTAAAAAAAACAGAAAAACACCAATACCAAGGACAACTGTTGTCATAGTCATATTAATACTCCTAGAGGATATAGTTTAAATTCACACACCAAAACACTGGACACCATGCGTTGGGGATACTCCGTCCGTCAGGACAGAAAGTGGTGTCAGGCGAGACTGTAAGCCATTGCTACCGAGAGGCGCTACTATAATCTTTAGAAAAGTTTATAATCGCCAACACGACTTTAGTATTATTTGCACGCAGCAAAAATGGCGACCTAAGCGGCGATTTTCTAATGAAAAATGCCCTCTTTTTCATCTGGTTCGCCTGTCTCTATCTGTTTCGGCGGACTGGGAGAAAACTATTAAGCGTTTACACAAGCTGCAAGTGGCCTGTTCGGCCAAATAAGTGCAGCTTACGGGCCAGCTTCCTTAATTCCATTCGGGCTTGTGAATGTGCGGTCGAATGCGGACCACGAAGAGGGCTATGGTCAAACCGGCGACCAACACGACGAGATAAAAAATCTCCTGCGAGCCCACGCCGATATTACGCAGCAAAAAGAACAGGCCAATGCCGCCCACTTCCAGCACGGTATCGATAGCGTTGGAGGCGGCGATGTATTGGCCGCGTGAATCCACCGGCGACAGCTTTTGCAGCAGTGCCTGCAGCGGCGTGACATATAAGCCCGCACTGGCGCCGACCACGAAGAGGCAGCCCACCACAAACCAAAGATCGTTCTGGCGCGACTCCACCGGCACGGCCACCAGCCCAGTCGGTTTTTTACTCTCGCCCTCGGTGAGATGATAAAACTCTGTGCCGTTGCTGTCCTTGTCCGGGGACACTTTACGGTTCGGGAAGGTGTTCAGATAGGCGGAGGAAATCACCATGGCCTGATAGTTGCCGTCCTGCACATCCTGCAGGCGTTGATCCAGTGCAATGCCTTCCTGGTGGAGTTTCAGGTCCGCGCGCAACTCAACAAGCCGATCCTTGGAGCGTTCCAGATAATAACTCACCTTTGCCCCTTCCGGAAGGCCGGCCACTCCCTGCGCCGCCCTTTCCTCATCGGCCGGATGAATCACCACATAACTGGAAGGCGCCAGCGCGAGAAGTAAACTCGCGATGCCAAACCCAATGCCGCCGGCCAGAATCAGCCGCGGCTGAATGCCACCCTGGGAAATGACACCCGCCAACACGCTCCCCACCGCAATGGACACGCCAATGGTGCCGAACAGATACAGGCTCACTTTCTTTTCCGAGATCCCCAACACCAGTGTGTAATCCGCCAGGATCAGCATCGCCAGATAGGCGAGCAGATAAAACATCGCCTTGAGAACGCACACGACCAGGATCGGCGTCTCGCCGGCGAGCATCTTGCGGATGGTTTGGATGTAGGGCGCAAAAAAATTCCACTGCACCTTCATACCGGGGGCACTGGCCGGCAGTGTCGGCATTTGCTTAGCCGATATCAGACCTAGCAAGGCGAAGATCAACAGTGCCACGCCGGGCAGCCAGAGCTGGCCATCCGGCGCGCCATCGGCCGCCGGACCGCGATAGGCCTCGTACAAAGCACCGCCTACCACCACGGCAAGAATGGCCGCCACGTTGGTAAGCATGATGATGGTGGCGTTGGCCATGCTGATTTTGGAATCCGCCACCAACTCAGGAATCACCCCGTACTTGGCTGGACCAAAAAAAGCGCTCTGGGTGCCAAGCAAAAACATCGCCAGCAAAGCCAGCCAGACGTTGTTGAAATAAAAACCGGCGAACGCCACCACCACGATCAGAAACTCCGCCTGCTTCACCCGCAGGGTCACCAGCTGTTTGCTGTACCGATCGGCCAACTGCCCCGCGATGGCACCGAACAGGAGAAACGGCATTACCAGTGCCATGGCCACCCAGCTTTGACCGCCTTCGCCCAACACGCCGCTCCACACGCCGGCGGCAGCCAAGCCAAAAGTGAGCACCTGCTTCAGCAGGTTGTCATTTACCACACCAAAGAATTGGGTGATGACCAGCGACAAGAATCCGCGATTGGCCAGCGGACGGGATGGATTGTCGGAGTCACTCATGCGCGGGCGACTGTAACGGCTCCGGCATGAAGTAGCTAATTGATTCGGGAAGAGTAACCATCAATTCAATCGACATTTAAAAGGGCTCACCCCCCGAGTGAGAATTGTGGGCATTAATTTGATCCAGACCAGCCTGCACGCCGGCCTCAAATTGATCGGTCAAGGCCGCCATCGCCAAGCGCGGTTTGGTGGCCGCCGCTAGTTGTTCGGACACACAAATCGGATCGCCAAAACGCACAGTGACTGCACGGTCCGCATAAGCCGGAAACGCCCGCGAGTACAGATCCTCCTGCAGTTTCTCGATCGTTTCCCCCACCCGGTCGAGCGTGGGGTTTTCGCTGAGATAATTACCGGCATAACTGAGAATCCGAAACGCAATGATCGCCTCATCGGCCCAACCGGCGGCCACTGCGTGATCAATCTCCCGGTCCGGATCAGAACGCACCTTGTGAATCTCCCGGCGCGCCGTGCGGATGCGGTCCATCAGGTCGTCGTCCTCCTTAGAGTCCAACCCTATCTTGGCCTCCAGTTGATTCAAAATTTGACGGGCGCATTGCTGTAGGAGCTTAGGCAGATCGGTGTAATCCGGATTCGGAGGCAGGAATCCGCGCTGGGACAGGTTACGTCGAATCATCGCCACGCCCACGGCATGCACCTGCTGCACAATGTCGTCTTCCCCTGAGGCCTCCACCCCAAGCTGCTCGGCCATGTGATCGAGTGTCTCCTGCAAGACCTCTCGAGCATCGGTGGTGTGAGTAGCCTTGATGGAAACCGGCACGGCAAAAATACGACCGGCATCCTTCATCTCCTGTTGCGCTTTCATCGCGATGTACGCCGGCCCTTCCAGAAACGGCGTCACACGGTCGTTCATGAAATACACGTTACCCTCAGGAAACACCGTGAGCGCGTATCGGCCATCAATCACCGTGGCAATAGCGTCCTTCATGGAACGCCGATCACTCCCATCACGGTTGACCGAGAAAGCTCCCATACGCTGCATCACCCATCCCTGGACCCGACTACGCAGGAATACATCGTACGCTGCCATGAAAATGGACCACACCCCGACCTGCCGACAGGCCTCAGCCATAATCATTGGATCGCTATGGGTAGAGTGGTTCGGCAACAACAACACCCGCGCGCCGTGTTCGCGCTGAATATTCTGCAACGGCCCGGCATTCTCCACCGTCACCGATTGGATCCGATGCTCGGGCCCGGCTAACAGATATCTCCGAGACCACCATTCCCCCAGCCAAGCAATCAGCCGGTTGGGTTTGGGTGGGAAATATTCGTAAGGCTGATCGCTAAACTGCAGCATGCAGTGTTCGGACCCTACAAAAAAACGGACGATATCTCAAGACATCGCCCGTAATAATTGGGGATTTAACTCCTAGCCCTTCACGGCCTTCGGCGATCCGACTGCGGTAGCCGCCGAAGCCAGTGTCCGTTGAAGGAATGTGCGTCGATTCATGTACCTTTAAGTTGAGTTAAATTAGTTTAGTTTCACGCCGTAAAAGGCAGCTGCATTTTTCCAGAACAGCTTCTCCAGAACCACCCGTCCTTTCGGCGCAAAATAATCATGAATGATCGCCAACTGCTCGTGGTATTCGCCGCCACGATCGGTCACCGGCCAATTACTGCCGTAGATCACGCGATCTTCGCCAAACGCCTCGTACACCACCTCAAAGATCGGCGCGTAATAGGCCACCTCCTTGGGCGCCGGCATCCGGCCGCTACGCTGAAAAATACCGCTCACCTTACAACTCACATTCGCGTGCGCCGCGGTGGCCTTCACCTCAGCCGCCCAATCAGCCTTGGCCGGTTCGCCCGTGATCGTCAGGCCCGTGAGATGGTTCACCAGAATTTTCAAGTCCGGCAAGCGCTCGGCAATTTGCCGCACATCGGCCAGGGTAAAATTGGCCATCAACACGTCCAGCGTGAGCCCCTTGTCCGAAAGCTGTTTCAGATCGCGCCAGACTGCGTCAGTAAAGTCCTCGACGCCCTCCGGGAAACCCCGCAACCGGATGCCCACATAACGTGAATCTTCAGCCAACCGGTTCAACTCCGTAGCATAGGCGTCCGTGCCCACCGGCAGGTTACCCACCACCCCCACGTAATGGCTGGGATTATGCGCCACCAGATCAAGGACCCATTGATTATCCGGCACCCGGTCACTGGCTTCCACAATCACCGTGGCCGTCACGCCATTGGCGCGGGTGACCTTGTCAAAATGCTCAGGCAACACTGGCCGGTATAACACCTGATCATCCACCGGTGGCCACGGCACGCCGCCCGCGCGTGTGGTGTCGTACAAATGAATGTGCGTATCAATCACCGGAATATCGCCGGTCACCCCCGGTTGCTTGGTGCAACACCCCATAAAATTCAAAGCCACAAAAACGCACCCCAGCAAAGCAGTCCAAAAACGCATGACCGACTTTCCAACGGCCCCACCCAGATGTCCACTAGAATTGTGACGTCAGATTCCCCTATCCCAGGCCCGCTTTAATCTCGACCGCCAAGCCCGGCAAATACATCGGCGAACTGCCGCACAACACGGCATCGGCTCCGGCCGCCATGAAATCGGCATAATCCTGCACCGACGAAACCCCGCCCACCGCCGCCAATACCAGCGGCAATCCTTCCGCATCAATCACCGCCCGCGCCTCGCGAACTGCTCGCACGCACGGTTCATGGATGATTCGCCCCAACACACCGGCCCGGAGATATTGCTCTCCAAACACCGGTCGACCATCCGGATACCGCACCTCGCGTGGGATGCCGTTGACCAATGTAATCCCGTGCGCGCTGCCGGAGACCGTCCGCAAAAAATCCCGTTGCAATGTCGTATCCAGAAACACCCCGATCTTTAACAACAACGGTAATTCCCCCATACCCGAGCGGATGGTTTCGGTAACCGTTTCACTCAGGGCCACATCCGTGTACACCTGCCCCTCAGCCGAGCAGACGTTGGGGCAGGAATAATTTGCCTCCACCACATCCGCCCCCGCTTCCACCGCCCAAGCCGCACATTGCGCGTAATCATCAGCCACCTGCGCTGCGCTCCAGCCCGCTTCCGGACTGGCCACCACGGAGACAATCAACAACTGGCCCGGCGCCAACGCAGCCTTGGCCCGGGCAATGTCCTCACGCCAAAACGCCGGTTCCCGCGATGGCATGCCGAAACAAACCGCAGAACTAATGGCCGCCGGATCGGCCCGCAATAATTCGGTGGCATACACCGGTCCATCCCCAGCATCCGCTTCCACGAACACCCAATTGGGTACCGGATAACATTCTCGCGCGACTGATCGCACCGTCTTGTAGGTCAACAAATCCCAACCCCGCGCCGCATACGCCTCAATCCATTTGGCATTGGGCAACAACCCGGCGGCCACGCCCAGCGGACTGTTGACCGATCGACCCAGAAACGGGCGCGGCGAAGTTTGTGGAATGGCCGGAGCCGCATCAAGCTGCGGTCCGCGCTCAAAGTTTTCGGAGTAAGTTACGGCAATATCGTAGGCCAACTGCACGTGGGGACGGTAATCGTTGGAAGCGGAACTGGCTAGTTTTGAACGAAGCGATAGGTACCGTCATTCTCCGTCGCAATTTGCTTGAGCACCGCTTCCCCCGATTTGTCTTTGAAGGCAACTGTATTTATCCGAATGGCGGCTTGAGGATTCGCCGACCGTATTTGCCCCAGCACTTCATCTTCATCGGCAAACTGACCATCCGTCAGCAACCACACGGTATCGGGCTTGAGACTAAATGTGAACCGCAAGGCATCGCTCGGATCGGTGCTACCGCCCACATCACGGCCCTCAATCCAGCGTGCGGCCCATGCGACATTTTCCGGGGTCGCCGCCATCATCGCCTTCACCGGCATTGGATCCGCGATGTGGTCGAAAAAGTAAACCATGAATCGCGTATCCGGCTTGAGGCTTTGCAGAGTGGTAATCAATTCCCGTTTGGCTTTACCAAGCCGCCCCTGACTGTTCATACTTCCGGATTTATCGATCACAAACACAAACCGTTTTCCTTTGCTGCGCGTACCAAAGAAACTGACGCCCTCTTCGGGTTTGGTGTGGAGCATCTGGAGATTTTGCACGGCGGCAGCATGCCCTTGCACGGCGGCTTTACCCCACCAATATTCGGCCGCCTGCTTGTTCATTGGCCGACCCCGGCCACTGAAAAATAAATTACCCAAATCCACCTGCGCCGGGGCATTCCCCACAGTAGCCTGGCGGATAAGATTCAAAATTTCCGTTTCCGTGGGCAATGGCTCAGCAGCAACCTGACCGGTTTGAGGGGATTGCGACATCGCCGGCGCGAGATTGGATTCCGATAATTTTCCCGGGATAGAAGATTCCGCAGAAGGCCCCGTTTTCCCTTCCGGTTCATGGACCAGGGAATCCGCTGACGATTCATCCACCAACGCCTGACCACTCTTCGCCAATCGCGGGTTTACAGGAGTCGCCGCAGGTTCATCTTTGGAACAACCAACCCAAGCCAAGGTTAAACAGAGGAGACTCGCGGTAGGGAGCAAAACATGCCTCATGAAACAAGATAACACTGGTTTCAAAGTCCCGCAACCGGTTACGGGTCTAAGTACTTGCGGTTTTTATACACCGGAACCCCCAATAACTTCAGGTCACTATGAATGGCCGTGCCCAGAGAGCGGAAGGAAAACAAATGTTTTCCGGTGGCTAATTCATAGCCGGTGATGGCGATGGCTGATTTACCCTCCTGCCGCTCATATTTATAGAAATATGCGGAAGGTGTCTGGAAGGTGCCCACGCTGGGCACTGGGATGGGTATGGAAGGAATACCGATGTTGGTTTTGGTATCATCAATGCCCAGACCGCCGGAGCGCGCCTCGACGATGACCTCAGCCTGGTCGAGATCCGTCACCAGCTGGGCGCCCAGTTGCAGCAACCGATCACGCAACTCGCCTTGGGTAAATTCCACATCCACCGTCTTGAGATAGGTGACATCCACCACCACCTTTTTGCCGGCCACTGCGTCGGCCTTAATCTGGCGCACAGCATCCACCACGGCGCTGCTTATGATCAATTGCTCCGTAGCAGTGCGTTCAGGCTGGGTCTCCCGCACAGCCGTGCAGCCCAACGCACCCAGCAACGGTACTAGCAGAATCCATCGAGTCATGACTCTCCCCTATCGCAGTTCCGACCGCTTGGCAAGGTCACTCGCCCCAGCCTTCGGCCAAACGCACAAGCGTCCGCACGGCTACGCCGCTGGCGCCCTTGCCGCAGTTGGGTTGCGCCTTATCAACCCAGCAGGTGCCGGCAATGTCCAGATGCGCCCACGGAGTGCCATCCACAAACTGCTCCAGAAACTTGCCGGCGGTGATGGTGCCGGCCTTACGATCCGGTGAAGCATTGCGCAGGTCGCTCATGTCGCCTCTCATGGCGTCGAGATATTCCGGATCCATCGGCAACGGCCAGAACCTTTCGCCGCACTGGCGGCCGCGCAGCGCAATGGCGTCACCGAGGTCCTTGTCGTTGCCCAGCAACGCCACCCGAATGCTGCCCAAGGCGACACTCACTGCCCCTGTGAGCGTGGCGGCATTGACAATGTGCGTCGCGCCCAGGCGCGTGGCGTAGGTCAAGGCATCGGCCAGGACCAAGCGGCCTTCGGCATCGGTATTGATCACTTCAATGGTTTTACCGTTCAACGCGGTAATAATATCGCCCGGGCGCGTGGCGGTGCCGCTGGGCATATTTTCAGCCATGGCCAACAGGCAACTGACGCGCACGCCCGGTTTGAGACGGCCGATCGCAGTAATGGCGCCGAGCATGGTGCCCGCGCCCCCCATGTCGTACTTCATTTTCTCCATGCCACCGGGCGGCTTGAGCGAGAGGCCACCGGTGTCAAAAGTAATGCCTTTGCCGACGAGAAAGAGGTGATCGTTGCTCGTGGGATTTTCAGGCACGTAACTCAGACGCACGAGGCGCGGCGGACGCACCGAACCTTGGCCCACAGCCAGCAGCGCGCCGGCGCCCATTTCGGCGAGGGCCGTTTCGTCAAACACTTCCACTTCCAGACCAGCCGCAGCGCCTTCTTGGGCAGCGCGCATGGCAAACTCCTCCGGGCCCAGATCGTTGGCGGGAATCTCCACCAACTCGCGGGCGAGATTGATGCCCTCGGCTGTGAGCTGACCGCGATCGGCTTCCGCCGGTTCCGCGCCGGCCAAAAGAATCACCTCCTCCACGGGCCACGGCTTCTGGTCCTTGTAACCGCTCGGCTGGTGCATACCATAGATGGCACCTTCGGCAATCAACCGGGCATCCGTGCCTTCGGGCAGGAGAATGGCCACGGAACGACACTTGGCCTTGGCGGCCTGCCGTACGGCCTGACCGGCCGCGGCAAACCAATGACGCGGCATCGGTTCGGCACCGACACCTAAGAGGAAGAGTCGTTGCACAGAGGACTCGGGCACGCGATGGATCAGGGTGCATTGGCCGGCTTTGCCGGTCCATTCGCCGTTGTCGCGCAATTCGCCGAGCAATCCGCCGAGGCGGGCGTCCAGCGCTGCGTCCGGTGTGGCGTCGGCTGCCTGCGGCACGGCCAGCGCGTCGATGTCGAGTTCCTCCCAGTTTCCGGAATGGATGGTGATTTTCATGATGCTTTTTGGTCGGGGCCGGGCTCGATCTGTGCGATGGCGTGCAGCAGATCGGTGGCGGCCTGTTGATAGATTTCCTTGAGGCGTTCCTTATCCTTTGTCTGTTTTGCCTCGGCCCGAAGGTCGGCGAAGTCGAGCGGTTCGCCAAACTTTATTTGCACCTGATACGGCCGAGGCAGCCAATGATGCCGCGCATACGCCTCATAAGCTCCGAATAATTTGATAGGCACAACCGGCGCGGTGCTTTTGATAATGATCAGGCCAATCCCCGGCTGCGGAGCCCGGATTTGGCCAGTGGGCGAGCGGGTGCCTTCGGGATACATGACCACCGCGTCGCCACCGCGCAAGCGTGAAAGAAATGTCTTCAGTCCGCGGCCGGTTCCCGTTTGATCCACGGGGATGACTCGCCAACTGCGCAGGATGCGGCCGCCCAAAGGCACGTTGAAGGCGCTTTCGCGCGCCAACCCCACGACCATCCGTTCCAAGGCACTGACCACGTAAACCGGGTCCAGATAACTGACGTGGTTCGAGGCTAGAATCACGCCGCCCTCTGCCGGCACGCGTTCGCGATGGAGTACTTTCCAACGAAACCAAATCCGGAAGAACAAGCCAAAGGTGAACCGGGCAAACCGATATGAGAGCGTTGGCACGGTTGGCTCAGGCATGGCCGCTACTCCGTATCGCCCTGCCCGCTGATCTTGCCGCGCACCTTGCGCCGTAACAAGCTCGGCCAGAAAAGTTTCAGCCAAGGCACCAACCGCAACTTGGCGGGCACTACCAATTCCCGATCCCGCCGGCGCAAGGCCTCGAGCACGGCCAATGAGCATTCCTCGGCGGAGATGGATTCACTGGTGTGCGACCGTCGGGCGTCGCCAACCAGCGAGCCATCGGCCGAACAGGCGTTGGTGCGCAGTCGCGTGCCGCGGATCCAATGCGGGTGCACGGTGAGCACATTGATCCCCGTACCTTCCAGGTCATACCGCAACGCCTCGCAGAAGCCTTCCAGCGCGTGTTTACTCGCCACATACCCTGTGTGGCTCGGCACACCCATGCGGCTTTGAATGCTGGCGATGGCAGCGAATTGGCCGCGACTCTTCTTGAGATACGGCAGGGCATGATGCATGCCATGCACGGCTCCAAGATAATTGACCTCCATCAACCGGCGGAAAATATTCAGGTCTTTCACCTCTTCAAACGGCGCCCACATGCTGAGGCCAGCGTTAGAGAGATAAATGTCCACCCGGCCAAACTTGTTAACCGCGGCCTCCACCAGAGCACCACAATCCTCGGGCTGTGTAACATCACCGATTACCGTGAGTGTTTCGCCACCGACCTCCTTGCAGATCGTGGCGGTTTCCTCCAACTCCGCTTCCTGACGGCCGTGCAGCACACAACGTGCACCACAGGAGGCGAGATCGCGCGCCAGTTGGCGGCCGAGGCCCGATGAGGCTCCGGTGATTATGACGGTTTGGCCGGCAAACATCAGTTGCCCCTCTTGAAAGATTGAATGGCCTCTTCGGTCAAGCCCCATTCGGCTAACGGATGTTCGCCCGGGATGATCTTACCGGGGTTCATGACGCCCTTGGGATCGAGCCCGTCCTTGAGTGCCGCCACGGCCTTGACGCCGGCGGGTGACAGATCCGCCTCGATCCAAGGTAGATGTTCGGAGCCTACGGCATGGTGATGACTAACCGTGCCGCCGTGTTCCATAAAGGAATCTTCCGCAGCTTTCTTAACGTACAAATATTGATCCAACTCGCGCCCTTCGATCTGTCGGCAACCGAATGTGAAGTAGAGGCTCGCGCCGGTATGGTAGTTGTGGCTGATGTGACAGCCCACCCACGGATCCGCGCCGGTGTCGCGAATGGCTTGGCGAATGTTTTCCAGCGTCTGGGTGTAGAGCCTCAGCAAATTGTCCCAAGTGGTGGCCGTCTCACTCACATCACCCATCACGCCGCGGTTCATGAGATAATCGCGCACATGCGGAAAATCATATTTTGCCTCCTGAAAAGAGCGGCCCGGCCCTTCGCCCAGACACACGCCGCGGTGGCGTTTGAAAATATAAGCGGACTCCCGGCGTTGCTGATGGAAGGTATCGTAATCCCCTTCGCAGGCGGTAGTCATCATGCAGCACTGGGTGAAGTCGAATCCCTTGATCGTGCGCAGATACCATTTCAGCGCAGCGCCGATCTGCGCCTTCAAGCCCGTGTCCGGTTTTTTGAATGCCGCACTCAGGGCCGTTTTGCCCGGATCATTTAGCCGCGTTATCACCGGCATAATGCCCATGCGCATGCATTCATGAATCGCCGCCACACCGCTCTCGAAATCCGGAAACAACCAGCCCTCAAACACCTTGTACTCCGGCAACCGGTGCACCTGCATGGTGAGCTCGGTGATCACTCCCAGAATCCCTTCGCTGCCCACGCACAACCGACGCACGTCAATGCCGTTGGAGGAGTTGGGCACCGTGCGGGTCACGATTGTGCCGCTGGGGGTCACCATGCGCAGGGCGATCACCATGTCCTCAATCTTGCCGTACTTGTCACTCTGCATGCCGGCCGAACGCGTGGCCACCCAACCGCCGAGTGTGGAGTGCACAAAGGAATCGGGGAAATGCCCCAGCGTCACGCCTTCGGCCTCCAGTTGTTCCTCCATGTGCGGCCCGTACACGCCGGGTTGAATGCGGGCGATCAGGGATTTTTTATCTACCCCCAGCACCCGATGCATGCGGCACATGTCGAGGCTGACAATGAATCGGTTTTCGCGATCCTTGGGTTCCAAACAACCAGCGATGTTGGAGCCGCCGCCAAAAGGAATGAGCACTGCATTGTGCTCATGCGCGGCCTTCACGATGGACACCACGTCCTCTTCGCTGGCGGGATAAACTACCAGGTCCGGCGCAAAATCCACCTGCCCGCGGCGTAGCCGGAACAAATCACGGAAGGCCTTGCCGGCCGCATGCACCAGACGATCCTTTTTGGTGGCGGATAATTGATCGGCTTCCAATGCGTTTTCCAGCGCCGTGGTGAAGGGAGCATTTTTCTTGGCCGCCGGCAGATCGATTTCCTCAAAAGAAACGGGCAGCGTGCGATGATCATCAGTCAAGCCCAACTCGCCCTTGAGATACGGCCACAGCTTCGGCTTGTCAGCATCGCTGAAGGTGACGTCCTCGTCGCCCCAGCCCCACCATTTCATGTGCCGCACAGTTGGATCAGCCATGCAGTTCCTTCAGCTTGCGAATGCGTGATTCCATTTCGGTGGTGATGGCCGTGTAGATCGACCGTCCGCCGCCATTTTCCTCAGCAAAACGGTGCGGGTCAATCGCTTCGCCAATATAAATGCGCACCCGCGTCGGGCGAATGATCTTCACGCCCTTGGGATAAGCGCGGTAAGTACCGTCGATATACACCGGCACAATGGGCAGATTCAGCTCAGTGGCAATCATCGCCGCGCCCTTTTTCATGGTCGCCATGTCGCCGGACTGCGACCGCGTACCTTCGGGGTAAATGATGATGCTGCGATTGCGGTGCGAGGTAAATTCCCGACAGGCCACCATCAATCGCACAACGCTCTCGCGTGACGCGCCGCGATCGGCCGGGATCAGATTCATCAGGCGGGAGAGAAAATTGTTCCGGCTCTTGTTATCGAAGAAATAATCCTTCGCCGCCACCATGCCGTACTGGTCGAAATCCTCCCCGCCGGCATACATCAAGGCCGCGCTGTCCATATGGCTGCAGTGGTTGCTGCAAAAGATAAACGGCGCACTCGGCAGGTTCTCGCGGCCCTCCACCTTGGCCGGACACCAGAGATTGAAGAGCGCGCGGCAGAAGAGCTCAAAGCACTTGTGCCAGAACGCGGTCATTCCGCGCGGATCACGCTTCAGGTACGCGTATTCCGGGTCCAGCTCTGCTTGCTTCAGCTTGTCCTGAAGTAGAAACATATGGACCGAATGTAAAATGTATTCATGAAGCAAACTTTATTCCTGGTCTCACCAAAGAAGTATTAATGGCATAGAGTGAAAATATCGTAAAGAAATGGTCAAAGAGTCGTGTAGGATG
>CAJWMQ010000088.1 GCA_913042895.1 uncultured Verrucomicrobiales bacterium
TCGATTTGCGCCAGATGCCCCGCCTTGTGTTTCACGCTGTCTGTCCAACTCGTCACCATCAAGGTCATCACATTAGACCAACTCATAGAGCTTAACGGGCCATGACACTCCCCTACTAATGATATGAAATGGATAACACCTTAGAGGGCTTTTTGCTGTCCAGCCAGAGGGAGTCCGCGATAGCATTGATTCTGGGATGTCCGTACCAATATCCATCACAAGGCTTTATCATTTCCACGGAACAAACGGGGGAGTGCGCAATGATCTTTGACACAGGGAACCGCATCCTTGCTGGAGCTGCAATTGTCTTTCTGGTGATCGCGGTAAATAGCCAGGCTGTACAGGACTCAAAGTCCTCGATAACCGATCCATTAGCAGAGCCCGACCCAGCGACACTGGGTTCAATGGACGAACAATACGCCTGGGTGGGTGATCTAGGTGATCGCGATGCCCTTCCCGGCAAACAGCTTTACACAAAAAACTGTGCGGGCTGTCATGAGGCACAGGTCTACAAGGCGCCTCACACCACTTGGCTGGAACTGATGTCTCCACCGGTGCTATATCGCGCTATAACTCAGGGCATCATGCAGGCCCAGGCAGCGCACCTTCCCGACAGTGACAAACGGCATATCGTTGAATACATAACGCAAATGCGCCTTGGCGACCCCGACGCCGGGCCTGAGGTAGCGTGGTGTGAGGGCCCCGCCTCTGAGTTTACCGAACTCGACGAGCGCCAGCTTTCTGGCTGGGGACATGACACGCGGCGGTATGTCTCTCCGGAAGCTGCCGGCTTCAATCGCTCTCAAATTGGCGACCTGAAGTTAAAATGGAGCTTTGGCTTCCCCGCATCTACCCGTGCGCGATCCCAACCCACTATCGCGATGAATGCAGTATTCGTGGGCAGCCAGGATGGCACCGTCTACGCGTTCGATTTAGATACAGGCTGTGTGCGGTGGACCTTTGCGGCGCGCGCAGAAGTCCGCACTGGTATAACGCTTGGCAAGCGTGGGCCGGAGGGCATCCCGACCGCATACTTCGGTGATATTATCGCCAACCTGTACGCCATCGACGCCAACACCGGTGACCTCCTGCTGGGCTGGGACACCGACCAGTTCCCAACCGACATTTATCTCACTACCAAGAGCATGCTCGCAATCCTCAAGCACGGCGGCATTGCGCCGGGCGGGGTTAACTTCGATGCCAAGGTGCGGCGCGAGAGCCACGAGCCGATCGATCTCTTCCACGCGCACATCGGCGGCATGGACGCCTTTGCCCGTGGCCTGAAGATCGCCGCCGCCATCCGTGCCGACGGCCGCCTTGAGGAGGCCGTTAATGATCGTTACGACAGTTGGAATCACGGCGTCGGCAAAGACATCGAGAACGGCACCGCGAACTTTGAGAGCCTCGAGAGCTACATGCTCAACAAGGGCGAAATCTCAGACAACAAGAGCGGTCGCCAAGAATACTTGGAAAACCTCATCAACGAGTATATCTAGGGGTTTCCCAAGCCCACGAATTTAAGTGGCCGCCACGTCGCTTTTTTGTTTTATGCATGTAGCCGCAGCATGATACGTGTCCCCTCGCCGGGGGCGGACTCGACTTCCACGCGGCCACCATGGGCTTCGGCTACCTTGGCCACAATTGCCAACCCCAAGCCGCCGCCTTTATCCTTGGTGGAGCTCAACATGCCGGTGAAAGCGTATTCGCGTTGTTCTTCCGTCATGCCTGGGCCGGAATCAGTAAAAGTAACTGTCACTCCCTGTTCGACCGCCGTGGTGGCTATCTGCAATTTCCCCCCGTGTTGCATCGCCTCAGTAGCGTTCAGGATGAGGTTTAGAAATGCCTGGGATAATTGCGTGGCATCTCCTTTCACCGGCGGCAAATCCGGCGCGTCCTCACGCACAAGGGTGATCTGCTGATGCTGCAGCTTGTGCCGTGTGAGCAGGCTTAGGTCGTCCAGTAAGCTAGGTATGTCCACTGGGCCCAGTTGGGGTTCAGCATTCCGGGCAAACTTCACGATGTTGTCCACAATCTGGTCGAGGTGATTCATCTTTTCATCCAGCACACGCGCATCCTCAGCGCGCGGATCGCCCTCGGCAAAATCCAGCTCCAGGGAGTGGTACAGCATCTTCATCACCGTGAGCGGGTTCCGTATTTCGTGAGCCACTTCCGCCGCCAACAAGCCTAACGCACTGAGCTGTTCGTTGCGGCGCAATTGCTCTTCAACATCCACCGTACGCTCGTAAAGCCACGCCTTTTTAATCGCCACGGCCGACAATTCTGCCAGAGCACTCAACGTCCGCACTTCTTCATCAGAAAAAACATGCGGAGCCTCAGTGTACACACTCAAGGTCCCTAGGCTTTGATCGCCGAAAACCAATGGAGCGCAGAGCAATGAAACGAGCCCTTCGCGTCGGGCGGTTTCCGGATGTTGGTACTGCGCTGATGTTTGCACGTTGAGCACCTGCATGGGCTTACGGCGTCGCACCACCGAGCCCATCAGGCTCTCCACCACACTGAGAGGTGGACGCTGTCGATAATCGGTCCCGGCTCCAAACTGAGCACGCATTTCGAGCCATTCCCCGGAAGGGTCGAGCAACTGCAGCGAACACATCTTCACCCGGCCCAATCCAGCCGCTTCACGCGTGATGGATTCCAGCACCTCATCCAAATGCAGGTTGCTGTTAATCGTCTGTCCTACGGACACCAGCGACCGAAGCAGTTCTGCGCGCTGTCGGTGTTGCTCGTACTGCCAGGTATTCACAATCACCTGCGTGGCATGCCGCGCGAGTTCCTCTAACAATTTTTGATCAGTTTCAGAAAAAGCATCCACCGACTCGGCGTCGACGTTCAATACCGCCCGCACATCTTCCTCAATAAACAACGGCACGGCCAATTCGCTACGGACTTCCGGGCGCGCGGAAATATAACGTTCATCCGCACTCACGTCGCCTATGCGCAGAGGCTCGCCATGGTGCGCCACCCAGCCGGTAATGCCTTCGTTGGGCCGCAGGGACATCGCGCTTGCGTCTTCAGGCAGCCCCTCGGAGGCTGCAATCTCTAGTAGGCCCGTGGTCGGATTCACTAGAGCCAGCGAGCCGCTGGTAGCCTCCATCAACGACACGGCCTCCCTGACAATCAACTGGAGCGCTTCAGTCGATTCCAACGTGGAATGAATAGCCCGCGATACTTCGTATAATCGCTGCAGTTGTTCGGACGTGAACGACCCGGTCATGGTACCCTCCGTAACAACACGACGCCCGTGCCGGCGAACACGAGGTTCGGTAACCACGCCGCCAATACCGGGGGCATATGCCCCGCCGTGCCTAGCGCCAGGCCCCAGCGCATTAAAATGAAATAGATAAAACAAATCCCCACACTGCCCGCCACCCCCACAAAAACATTGCGCCGACCGCTCGCAGCCCCAAACGGCAGCGCCACCAACACCACCACCAGACAGGTAAACGGCTGTGCAATGCGCCCGTGAAATTGGGTGAGGATCAGCGACGCCTTGTCGGTCTGCATTTCCGGATGCAGCTTGCGATACTCCAAAATCTCAAACAATGAGAGCTGCAATTGCTTGGCGGCTTTCAATTGATCCAGTTGCGCAATCTTGATCTCAGCCTGTAATTGCTCCGGCGATCCGCCGAGATTCAGACCGGCCAGCACGTTGGTGGCAATCACTTGGTTGGGAAGATCGTTGGTTGGCGGGGAATAGAGTTTTTTCTCTGCCGAATAAAACACCCAGTTGCCATTGGTCCATACCCCACGTGTTGCATCCACCACTGTGCGCACCTCATCGCGGGTCCAGTCCACCGAGGGATTTTCCATCTCGCCGGTGGCTAGGTTATACCTTTGGATATGCCAAAACTGCCCCAGCGCGTCATCACGGAAATCCAAATTGGTGAGCCATTTATCCGCATCAGTGCGGCCCGATTCAAGCAGCCGCGAGGATTTCGCCGAGGCATTGGGCGCAACGAATTCTGTCACGGCAAACAACGTGCCACCGATGAACAGGGCCACCAAAAAAAACGGCACACTGATCCGCGCCAAACTAATCCCCGCCGCGCGCATCGCCACCAACTCGTTGCTCCGCGCCAGGTTGGTAAGTGTGTGAAGGAGTGCCAACAACAAGGCAATCGGCAGCACCGTGCTCATCAGCTCAGGCGTGCGTAGAATGTAGATCTCGCCGATCTGACTCCATTCCAGCTCGCGATCCTGGTAGTCTTTTAGGTTGCCAAATAGATCGAACGCCGTCCAAAAAATCTGAAAGCCCGCCAGACAATACAGCAGTGGCACGAGCAGTTCGCGCAAAAGATACCGGTCCAGCAATCGCATCCCCCAACAGGCTAGCCAGTGACCCGCGTGGATTCGAGGCAAAAGGCTCGCCCCCGCCCGTGTGCCCGGCGTAGCCTGCAGCGTGCGTGTCACCAACCTCAACCCCGCCGATACCATTGGCGCCAGTGCGTGGCTAGTGGAATCCGACGGCCACCGCATCCTGCTCGATGCTGGCACCTGCCCAGGCGTGGAAGGCCGGGCCGGCCTGCCGTTGTATTCGCAGGTGGCCGATCAGGAGGTGGATGCCATCGCGATTTCGCATTGCCATCAGGATCACTGCGGCTCCCTCCCGGTGGCGCTCCGTCACTTCCCGCGGGCGCGGGTGTTAATGACCGAGCCAAGCTATTTTCTCATCGAACGCGTCCTGCACAACTCGGTAAACGTAATGAAACGGCAGCGCACCGAACGGAACATTCCCGATTACCCGCTGTTTCACCACAACGAGGTGGACGAGTTTTCTTATTTATTCCAAGGCTTTAAGTATGGTAAGGCAGAGCCATGGAGTCCCGTGCGTCCGGGCACGGCCGACAAGCCGACACCCACGGTGACCTTTCATCCCGCCGGCCATGTACTGGGCTCCGCCGGACTAAAGGTGGCCCATGGACGGGAATCACTTTTTTATACCGGCGATGTCTGCTTTCACAATCAAACGCTCTCGCCGCAGGCGGATTTTTCAGGCACGCAATCCGACGTGTTGATCCTAGAAACTACGCGCGGCGCCACCGAAACTCCCGCCGGGTTTACGCGGGAAGCCGAGCTGCAACGATTCATCACAGCCATCCGCGAGGGCCTGCAATCGGGCGGGGTGTTGGTGCCGGTGTTTGCCTTGGGCCGGACGCAGGAAATGCTGGCGGCCATTGCTTTGGCAATGAAGTCTGGGGAATTAAACCGGCAGCCGGTATATATCGGTGGCTTGGGACGAGTGTTTACTGAGATTTATGACTTGGTGGCGGCGCGCGCGCCCAATCGGCGACCAGATCTCAATCTCCATGAGGCGCTGGATTTGCAGGTGCTGGAGCAGCGCGATTTTCGAAAATTGAGAGTGGATGGCCAACTCTTCGTGATCACCGCCGGCATGCTCAGCGAGAACACCGCTGCGCATCACCTCGCGCAACACATGATGCCCGAAGAACGTCATTCCATTTTATTTGTCGGCTATTCCGCACCGGACACACCAGGAGGCGCCCTGCGCGCGGCCGAGCGGGGCGAGCCTTTTCATTTCAGCGACAGCGCCGGCGAACTCACGCGCCAGTGCCGGCTGGAGAACTTCGATCTTTCCGCCCATGCGAATCGAGAAGAGCTGGTGGATTTTGCTGTGCAAATGGCCCCACGGACCGTGATCCTCGGACACGGCGAGCCTGATGCCCGCGATTGGATTGAGGCTGAGCTGCGCGACCGCCTGCCCAAGCTCAACATCATTCAGCCCGCTCCCGGTGAAGCGCTCGAGGTGTGACATCGCGGCTTGTTTTCCACGATCTTTTCCGCTACTAAACGCAATCTCTCCATGAGGCCCTCACCACACAGCGCCGGCTTCACTCTGCTGGAAGTGATGACCACGGTGGCCATCGTGTCGCTGTTATTGGTGATGGTGTATTCGTCCTGGAGATCAGTGTTAGACGCCTCGGAAAACAGCCAGCTCGCTGCGCAAAATACCCATCGCGAACGCATGACGTTGCAGGCGTTGGACGAGGTGTTTTCCGGTGTGGCCTGGTATGAACACCATGCCAGCGGCCCAGTTCACTTGGATTCCACCGGTGCTTTCAGCCAGCTCTCGATCATTAGTCGTGTGCCGCCGGATTTCTGGGGCGCCCGTCACTTGGGCGCGTATCCCTTGCGGCGCATTGAGTTTCTCACTGAAACCACAGCCGATGGCGCCCATCAACTGGTGATGATCCAGCAACCTCTACTTTCGGTCACCAATGGTTCCCCAAAAATTCATCGCACAGTGCTTCTGCCCCGCGTGGAAACCTTTGCACTCGAAGTGCGCGAAGACGCCCGGTCCATGACGCCTTGGGAGCCCCATTGGAATGGTGCCAACGGCCTGCCCGCGGATGCCCGTGTCTCTCTCGGCATATCTGCAGAGTTTACTCGCCAGAAATCCTGGCCATTGCTGGCCCATCTAGCCCAACACGCTAAGCTGCCGCCGGGTATTGGCACTGTCACCAACCTTTCTGGCAACACCTTTGCCGATGGTGGATTCGATACCGGCGAACAAGACAGCAGCGCCCGGTTGGTATTCATCATCGATAAATCCGGGAGCATGTGGGGCGGTCAGTTAGAAATGGCTAAGAATGCCTTGTTGAAATCGCTCAATTCCATGGATGGTGCCGGCAAGTTTTATGTTTATTTTTTCAACCAACGTGATGACGCCATGCGGATTAACGACATTAGGTCTCCTGTCATGTTGGAAAGTAACCTAGCTAATATAAATAAGGTTTCCGAATGGATTGATTCACGCCGCGCCCGCGGAGGAACGGATCCCTCCGATTCCCTAAAGTCCGCCTTCACTCACAAACCTACTGAATTATTCCTACTAACAGACGGAGAATTCCGAGTTAGAAAAGACGAGCCATCCGTCCAAGCGTTAATCCAATCGCTTAATGCGAACAAGGCCACTAAAGTCAATACGCTTGCCATTGGCGACCCCCTCCGAGGAACCACGACTGAAGCAACATTGATGATTATCGCCAAGGAAAATGGCGGCACCTATACTTTTATCGACCCGGCTACATCCACTTCACCTGTAGGTTCCGCCAACCCATAAAATCGGAATAAGCTTTTTGGCGACCGCTTAAACGGTACCTTCGTCGACTCAGGCCTCGAGCAACCTTTCGGAGTGGCTTTTTTTAGCCATTGAATTCTTTTTTTACCACATACAACTCCTTCTTTCAGTCGCCACGCTTGTGATTCTGTCCACCTCTGCCTCTGGCCGAACAATTCAATGAATGAAAGATGGCCCGTAGATTTCAGATCATTTTCTTATAATGAATTCTGTTCATTAATTCTATCGATACTTTGCATTTGTTTCATGGGTAAACGGCATGGTTGTGGCTTCATAGCCTACGCCTTTTGGGGCACATAAAGTGAATCGATTAAAGAGATACTATGAAAATTAAACTAAACAAATTGACACTAGCTCTCGCTGCCGCAGGGGTGGTGAGTCTTCCGTCACTTGCAATCGCTCAAGAAGCCGCCGCAGGCGCTGATGCGCTTGCTGCATCGACCACATTGAGTGGGTATGTGAGCACCAGCTACACCTTGGCTGACGGCTCAAGCGCCGCTCTTGGTAAAACCAACAGTGCAAGTCGCGACCAATTTAAACTGGACGTCGTTAGTCTTACTCTATCGTCTGCCCAAGGAGCAGGAGAGTATGCCACAGGATACACTGTCGGTATGTGGATAGGTCCTGATGATCAACATACCGACGAGAACTTCTCTTTAACTCAAGCCAATATAGATCTGCGCCTACCTGTAGGTACGGGCATTGATCTCAAAGTTGGCTATTTCGGTACGGTTGTTGGCTATGAAGTTTATGAATACACTGATAATGCATTCTTTCAACGTGGCCTTGGCTTTTTTATGGAGCCAACTCACCATACCGGAATCCTGGCTTTATACCAGCTAACTGATGATCTTGGAATCACGGCGGGAATTGTTAATGATGGAGGTGCTGTTGCCAACAATAACCAAGGTGACAATAACGCCGCTACGGCTATAACAGCAAGCTACACAATGCCCGATTCGATGGGTTTTGCAGGCGGCACTTCCGTATATGTTGCAACAGTTCAGGATCTCAATGCCTTTGGAACAGGTGCTGCCGATTTTTGGTACGCCAGCGTTGGTCTGCCAACAGGTGTAGAAGGATTATCTGTGGATCTAGCTGCCGATTGGGTTGATTGGGAAGCTGGGGGCGATGATGAGATATATCAAGTATACGCATCTTATGCACTTAGTGAAAAAGTAACTCTGAATGCCCGTTATGAATGGGGAACGAGTGATGAAAATAGTTGGACAGGATTAGAGTCCGCGGCAGTCGGCGTTACCTACGACATATGGGATAACGTAATGTCCCGGGTAGAATATATTTCCACCTCCGAGAGCGGCTCCGAAGATGACGATACTCTGGCGTTCAACCTTATTTATAGTTTCTAAGTTTTATTCATTTATCTTGGGAACTTTTGCGATGAACCCCTCCCTTTTTAGAGAGGGGTTTTTGCATAATTATTTCTCGATTCTTTTTTCCGGTGGATGCATTTCTTTTTTTTCAATAATAATGAAACTTATTACGTGGATATTGGTTTTCTCCGCCGCTGGTGTATCAAGCAGTTTTTCCATTGCGCAGGAGGCGGCAGCCGGCGCTGATGCGCTCGCCGCCTCTACAACTCTAAGTGGTTACATAAGTACCAGTTATACTTTCTCCGATGGGGATGGAGCAGATCTTGGTAAAACAAACGAGGACGCAGATAAGTTTAAGTTGGATATCGTCAGTATAACTCTCGGCTCTGCCCAAGGAGCTGGAGAATATGCCGCTGGTTATAATGTCGGCATGTGGCTCGGGCCTGACGACCAGCACACTGATGAAACCATTTCTTTAACGCAGGCGAACATTGATTTGAGAGTTCCTATTGGAACAGGGCTCAATCTTAAGGTCGGATATTTCGGGAAATTAATCGGCTACGAAGTCTACGAATATACTGACAATGCATTCTTTCAGCGAGGCGTTAGCTTTTTTGCTGAGCCAACGCATCACACTGGAATACTCGCCTCTTATCAGATTAACGACGATCTTGAGCTGACTGCAGGTGTTATTAATGATGGCAGCGCTGTGGTGAATAATAATCAAGGAGACAGCGATGGTGCTTATGCCGGCGCGATTAACTACACAGCTCCTAGCAGCCTAGGGTTCGCCAGTGGCACATCTATATATATGGCAACCATTCAAGAGCTTAAGGCTTTTAACACGAATGCCGGCGACTTTTGGTATACGAGCATCGGATTACCAACAGGCAACAACGCACTCTCGATAGATTTAGCTGCCAAATGGATAGACTGGGAAGGGGGAGGCGACGATGAAATATATCAAGTTTTTGCCTCCTACAAACTAACCAAAAAATCCACTCTCAATGGACGTTATGAATGGGGAACAAGCGATGAAAATTCAGCGACTAACGTAAAATCCTTAGCCGTGGGACTCAGCTACAATTTGTGGGAAAACGTAATTTCTAGAGTCGAATATTTAGTCACGTCAGTTGATCTTGTAAATGATGACGAGACCTTTGCAATTAATGTAATTTACAGTTTCTGATTTCCGGCAAAAAGAGTGAAGATGGTGGTCTGTACTGGATTCGAACCAGTGACCTCTACCATGTCAAGGTATTGCGCTACCACTGCGCCAACAGACCAACCGTTGCCCGAGGGGCCTTAAAACTATGGCTAAAAAGATATCGAATTCAAGCAAGAAGGCGCGGGGTTTACCTGTGTCCATCGAATACAATCCGAACGCAAAAGTCTTTATCCCTAGAGCCTCCATTCAAGAGAAAGCCTGCGGCCCTGATGCAAGCGGCAAGAAGATTCCAGACAACAACTGACCAGAGGATAGTACGCGAATAGGTAAAAGAGGCCTTGAGGCTTACGCTCTCACACTTTGGGGAAGTGGGTTTCGATTAAGCTCCTTTTTATCCTCTCCTTTAATTTGATATGTGACAATTTCGTGTTGGGAATCTACCTCGACAATGCGGTAGCCCCTGGGTGCTCCCCAGCTGCCTCCGACATGGCTATCAAAGAAATAGCGGCGTTCTCCAGAAACCCACATCTTGGTTTCGTTATGATTGTGGCCGTGAAATACGCCTCGAATATTAGGCGTTGTCTCCAAAAGGTCCATCACTGCTTCGGCCTTTTCAACTTGTTCAGCCGCACTCACACCATGAGCAGGCCAGCCATCTTTTTTGTGTGCTCGTTGCTGAATGTGAATGAAGCTAAAAATGGCGGGGGCCTTTGCGTGTTTTTGAAATTCCCCCGCTAGCCATTTCTTGTCGGCGGCAAGGTAAACGTTGCTCTTAGCAGCCACAGTAGTATCGGCCATCACAAATGCAAAACCCTTGTGCTCTACAGTGTGGTTCGTGCTATAACCCCAGACTTTGTTCCAGGACTCAGTGGGTGATTCAGGCTTCTCATCAACATAGTCATGGTTTCCTTTGATACAATAATAGGGAAGATCAAGATTCTTTAGGTGTTTGTCTCGCAACTGGATTAGCATTCCTGGCTCATCATGGGTGATATCACCATTAATGAAAAACAGGTCAAGACCCTTGTCCTTCTTCTCCGCATTGATCCATTCGACCATATTCTCAGCGAACTCATCGAAGGGGGTATTGCGCTGACCGTAATGTAGGTCAGAGGCAATTGCGAAGCGAAGCTTAATCTCTCTCTCGCCATTGACGTCCCTAGCATTTGCCCAGCGAGCAGGCAAAATGCTTGCAGCGGTGGAAATTCCAGCTCCAGTTATAAATGAGCGACGTGAAATATTCATGGGGTTACGCTGCCTTCGAGTGCGCCAGAAGGCCAGAGTTAAGAATTGCGATTTTTTACTGCCTTTTGATGAAGTTGGTTAAAACCCGCATCATAAAAATTGATGCACATGAATTTATGAATGTGATTAGGGTTTAGGATGTTTTTCCACCTTGTTCTTAACTATTTGGTGATGCTCCTCCGCTAAGTTAACCGCGTCGAGAGGGAGCCCTATGGTCCAATCCAATAGCAGGGGCCAAAAAAAGCTCATTCAACCCGTTTACAAAGCGGCGCACCAACATTCAGATTGTGTTTCAGGCAATAGGCGGCGTTGTCCACGTACTTTTGGGCCCACGGCTTGAGATCGGCACGTTCGGCCTCGGTAAGTGGTCGCACGACTTTGGCAGGACTGCCCAAGACCAATGAGCCGGGGGGAATCTGTGTGCCGCCGGTGACCAAAGCATTGGCGCCCACGACGGATTGCGCCCCGATTTCGGCGCCATCCAAAATCGTACAGTTCATGCCAATCAGACATTCGTTGCCGATTTCGCAGGCGTGCACCACGGCGCTGTGGCCGACGGTGACCCAGTCCCCGATTTCACAGGGGTACTCATCGGCCAAATGGACCACGGCGCCATCCTGAATATTGGTGTAGGCGCCCACCTGAATATAGTTGATATCCCCCCTTAAAACCGAATGATACCACACACTGGAATGATCACCGATCCGGACATCCCCCACCACCACAGCCGTGCTGGCCAAATACACCCCTTTGCCCAAAAAAGGCTGTTTTCTGAGAAATTGGTTTAGTTGCGGATCGAGATCGCCCATGACTGGAGAATGGCAGGTTTTTGGGTTTTTGTCGGCAAAAAGTGGTGATAACACAAAAAACCCGCCGGTCTGTTTCCAGAACCGGCGGGCTACCCAACCTGTCTATATTGTCTTTTTCCTCCTCGTGCGCGGCAAAAGAAAAGCTACCGCACGTCGTATGAGACGGTTATCAAATGGCTCTATTCATTTTGTTCACCGGTTTTTAACCAATGTTATGTCATAAAATCGGGGTTTTGGGTTGTTGATGCTTCGGGGTTGGGAGGGGAGGCTTTCCATAACAGCCTTGTTACGTGTACGTGATTTTTTTTTTATTAACTTGAATGAGATGACTTATTTACCTATCTAAAGTCCCGTTAGCGCCTTTTTGGGCGTGGGGTTTTGCCTTTAAGGCAGGCTCCGACTACTGAAACTGCAGTATATAGTTAACAACCTATCGCAAAAGGAAACAAATGATGAAAATGAATAAATGGACCATGGCTCTCGCCGCCGCTGGCGTGGTGAGCCTCTCGTCTGTAGCTCAGGCTCAAGAAGCTGCCGCGGGCGCCGATGCCCTCGCCGCCTCTACGACTCTGAGCGGTTATGTGAGCACCAGCTACACACTGCGTGATGGCTCTGGTGATGCAATCCAGCGGACTAACGGCACAGAAACTGATCAATTCAGGGTTGACGTCGTTAGCCTCACTCTCTCCAGTGCTCAAGGTGCTGGCGAATATGCTACTGGCTACTCGGTAGGCATGTGGATTGGTCCGGACGACCAAGGAACTGACGCGTCTGGAAACGACGACTTTGAGTTGACCCATGCCAACATTGACCTCCGCTTACCTGTGGGTAACGGCCTCGACCTTAAGGTCGGTCAATTCGGCACCGTGGTTGGTTACGAAACCTTCGAATATAACAGCAACGCCTTCTTCCAGCGTGGAGTTGCCTTCTCTGCGGAACCTACCCACCATACTGGTGTTCTGGCTTCCTATCAGTTGAGCGAAAATCTAGCTATCAGCTTAGGCGCGGTTAATGACACCACTTCTCAGCAGACCA
>CAJWMQ010000089.1 GCA_913042895.1 uncultured Verrucomicrobiales bacterium
CATATCCAAGGCCGATTTCCCTGCTAAAATAGCTGCATGACTCCAGCAGCCAAACCCATCATCGTCCGGTATCAGAAGCTAGGCCGGGAGCGCGAAACAGCCATGTGGTTGAGGGCGATTATAAAATTCCTTCCGATTTGCAGTAGGCAGACATTAGGCGGTGGCGTAGGCTGATGGCTGCTAAATGATCCTCACCGTTGCGAATCTGAAACATGCCAATATTTGTAAGAGTCGTTCGGTAAAACAAAAAATCCTACCAAGAAAAATGAAAACGATCCTAAGGCTTATAACGGCGTGGTTGATTCTGCTTTTAATCGGCGCCATCCCAAGCTTGAGAGCTAAGGAAGCTCAAGAGACACCGGCGTTTGTGTTGTGCGAGGGAAAGTATGCGGGACATTTGCAGGGAGTGTGCCGAGGTGAGGGTGGCGATTTTTTCTGGAGCTTTACTCGGGCACTGGTGAAGACGAATCCGCAGGGTAAAGTTTTGAAGAAAATCCCGGTGGCGGATCATCATGGTGATGTGTGCTTGGTAAACGGCAAGGTGTATTGTGCGGTGAATTTCGGGGCGTTCAATCATCCTGAGGGCAGGGCAGACAATTGGATTTACGTTTACGCCGCGCGTGATCTCAAGCTGTTGGCCAAGCACAAGGTGCCGCAGGTGAAGCATGGCGCCGGTGGTATTGCGGAGCGAAAAGGGCGGTTTATGGTGGTGGGCGGATTACCGGAAGGTGTGCCGGAAAATTATGTTTACGAGTACGACAAGGATTTCAAATTCATCAAGCGTCACGTCATCAAGAGCGGATGGACGCGGCTCGGCATACAGGCAGCTACCTTTGCACAGGGGCACTGGTGGTTTGCGTGTTATGGCAGTGTGTTGCTGAAGGTGACGCCGGAGTTTGAGGTGGTGGGTAAATACAATTTCAATTGCGGATACGGTGTGTTGCCCGGGCCGGATAACGAACAATTGTACTGTGCTGACGGCAAGTCCGTGGACGGCGGTTGGGATGGGCATGTTAAGGCTGTGCCGTTGAGACAGTTTGAAAAGTTGAAGATTGAAGAAAAGAAATAAACGGGCGCTTGCGGAATCTCTAATCCGGCAATCATACCCAAATTGAAGTTGATTGCAGAACAAGCCTCGGTCTTACTCATGCGATCACGCAAGTGGTCCTTTTAAAAATGAAAAACAAACTCATTGCTTCTCTGGTTTTAGTTTTCGCTCTTCAAGTAGCCGCGGCTGACTGGCCGCATTGGCGCGGGCCGCGTCATGACGGTGTGAGCGTGGAGAAAAATCTACCGACCGAATGGGCCGAGGACAAAAATGTCGTATGGAAACTCCCGATCAAGGGCTCCAGTTCCGCCACGCCGATTGTGTTTGCCGGTAAGGTGTTCACCATGGCTGAGCTCGATAAGCAGGTGTTGCTGATTGCCGTGGATCTCAAGGGTAAGGAACTGTGGCGTACGCCGGTGGGGATTGGGAATGGAACGGGTTCTGGGGAACGCACGCTGGCTTCGCCTACGCCGAGCGCGGACTCACGGCACATTTATACGATGACCGGCAATGGTGATGTGGCTGCGACGAAATTCGATGGCAAGCCCGCCTGGAGCTTCAACGCGCAGGAACGCTACGGGCGTTTTCGTTTGGGTTTCGGTTTTCACACCACGCCGCTGTTGTTTCAGGGGCGGCTGTATTTGCAACTCATCCATTCCGGCGGCGCGTGGGTGGTGGCGATTGACACCTTTACCGGCAAGGAAGTTTGGAAGGTGGAACGCAAAAGCGACGGCGTGGCCGAGTGTGAGCATTCGTATGCCTCGCCCTGCGCCGTGGCGGTAGGGGACACTTTTCAGATTGTGACCCACGGCAACGATTATGCCATTGGCCATGATCCAGCCACCGGTAAGGAACTCTGGCGGGTGGGAGACTTGAATCACAAAGATCGCTACAACCGTACCCTGCGTTTCGTGGCTTCGCCGGTGGCGCATGGGGATTTGGTGGTGATTCCCACGGCCAAGAACCGCGGCGTGGCGGCCATCAGCGTGGCGGGTGCCAAGGGCTACATTGGCACCGGCGGCAAGGGTGAGGTCTGGCGCATTGACCGTGGCACGCCGGATGTTCCTTCACCGGTGATCTACAACAATCTTGTGTATCTCTGCCGTGAAAACGGCACGGTGACCTGTCTGGATGCTAAGACCGGCGAGCAGCTCTATTCCGAGTCGCCTCACCGTCAGACCTACCGCGCCTCACCGGTGGCCGGCGACGGCAAGATTTACATCACCTCCCGCGACGGCATGGTAACTGTGTTGCAGGCTGGCCGTGAATTAAAGGTGCTCGCCAAAAACAAACTCGCCGGAGGCCTCACCGCCTCCCCGGCCCTTAGCCATGGCCGGATTTACCTCCGCACACACGAGGCGCTGTACGCAATTGGGGAAAAATAATATGGGTTGTTGGGTTGTGTGGTGCCATCTTTATATGACTTAATCAATCAACGTGTCCGACCATCTACATCTATCAATTCAGCCGGATGTCTCTTTTCGGCCGAATTATTTTACCGTCGTCCTCAAAATCACCGACCCTAAGATGATGGGGAAAAAAGCAGAGTTTAAACTCGATCTGGCAAGTGATGTGCACGATTCACGAGCCGTCAATGATGCCAAGAATCTTTACGTGCACAATTTCACGGTGGATCGGACGGAATATCAACTGAAGATTCCAACGGATTCGTTTGATTGTTTCACCTATAAAGGAACACATGCTTCCATTGTGTTGCGAGCCAATCTGAAAGTGGATGATGCATGGATTCTTAAGGATTCAGAGGTGAGTAGGACGGCGCAACTTAGGCTAGTTGATACTCGGACAGGTGGTGGAGGGGATGCCAGCGCGGAGATCGATCCTTTTGATAATGTTAAGTTCAGCAAGAACTTTCATGCATTAACGCGGAAAAGAAAAATTGGATTTATATCTTTCTCAGTTATTTGTCTTATCTTGTTACTGGGAGGTTCCTTCATGTTAGCGGAACTTTTTTGGGATGAAAAAGGTATGGCTCTTTTTTATGTCGCCATATATGGCGTTGCTTTTTGTATTCTTTGGGTATGGTTCAAGAATAAACAGTTTAAATCATATTTGAATGTTGCTCTTCTGCCGACTCCGATTATTACTCAAAACACCCGATTGCAGATATCTCGAATTATCTCAGGGAAGTCCCAGGTTGATCTCGAAAACATGACTTTGCGAGTTGTGGCCTGCAATATGGAGAAAGGTCAATATGTGAGAGGTTCAGGGACTAATCGGCGCACTGTAAGCTTTCAAGAACCTGTTCGGCCGATTATTCTTTATAGTGAACGAGCGGGTCACATTCCGGCGCGGCAGGAGATCGGGGATCATTTTCCCGAGGAGGTTGATTTTGGACCGATGTTTAAGGCGTTGTATCCGCCCATGGAAATTTCGGAAACACACGGGCTCGCGGTATATTGGGAGGTTCAGTTGCTTCACGACGAATTCATCGACCACGAATTGAAAGGGCCGACCGATTCAATTAAGGTTACCGATTTTTTTATTAAATGACCGGTTTTGATGATTTTCTTGATTTGAAAACGGCCTCATTCCGGTCGACGCGATTGGCGGTCTTTACAGGGGTGAGTGGATCCGGGAAATCGACGGCGATCCAATGGTTGATCCAACATCATCCTGATTTTCAGAATCGGCCCATCGAGCGGGTGATCGGAGGCGGATTGGATTGGACGGTGCCGGCAGTGGAAAATGGATTGGTGGTGGTGGATGATCTGATCCGTCCCCGTGAATTGTACAAACTGTTCCGGTTATTGATTCGGGGCAATCAAGTCTTGTTAGCCGCCCACTTACACCCTGCATGGTTTGCCCCGCTGCGAATCGGGTGGTCGACTCAACTGTGGCGGACGGATGTGAACCATGAAAAACTGGCGCGTCATTTGAAGGCGGAGCGGATCGAATTCACCCGGGCCGCTCTGGAATCGTATTGTGCCGAATACGGATCGAGCTACTTGGATATGAACCACATTCTGGAACGCTATCCCCACTGTAGTTTTGATCGTGCCCTGCGTTTATTTCGAAAATACTGCCGAATGGAACAAACCGCTTTAAATTCGTAGACACAAATTAAAATCATGGTAAAAACCATCCTCTTTGTTCTGGCACTGTCCGGAGTATCATTGTCCGTGGCCCAGCCGTTGGCGCAGCAGCAGTTTGCCATCAAAAAACCTACGCCAAAGTGGTTCGGTGAACGCATTGCGCTGCCACCCAAAGGATTTGCGCCGGATCTTGGTCTGAAGGGCATTGAGGAAATTCTTTTCGCGCCAGGGATGTTCAAGGCAGATCAGCCGGATTTTTTTACGTACGTCTTTCTCTTCGCCGTGGAAGCCAAACCGGTGCTGACCGAGGAAGTGTTACAGAAGGAACTGCTAACCTATTACGTTGGCCTATCGAAGGCTCGTCTGGGAAAACCGAATCTGGATACCAGCAAGTTCTCGGTGGACGTGCGTAAGGTGAACCAATTTGAAAAGAAACCGAACGGTGCGCTTAACGTGGCATCCTATACGGCCACGGTGAATTGGATTGAACCTTTTGCTACCCGTAAATTCCAAACGTTGCACTTTGAATTGCAGACTTGGAAATATGCAGGATCGCCGCACCAGTATCTCTTTGTGTGCGCCTCACCGCAGTCGCAAGATAAGATGATTTGGAAAACTTTACGCGAAATTCGGGCTAATCTGACTCTGAAACGGACTCCAGTAAAAGAGTCGAAACCAGCCTCCACCAAAGAGTAATTCCGCTGATTCCTTTGCTATGGCGAGGTATGATCGGAATGGGGCAAATTTCCAATCGCTCTTCCTTCAAGTGTTTTATTCCCAAAAGTGAAGGCACTAGTTATATATCAACTGGTGCAGACAAATGATTATTGGAGAATTATAAAAAAAGATTAGAATTACAGTAGGCAAGAAACATCTGAGTATGGTAGCCTTCCCGCGTTGGAAAGGGCTGCGTTAGCCTTTCCAATGTATACATATAGCGCGTTGGGTACAACCGCCGGGGTGCAAGCCTCGGCGGTTGTTTTTTATTGGGGCGGCTTACCGTCCTTGTAAGAGCGAGAAAAGTAGTAGGTGCCGTTATTGTCCTGGGCAATTTCGCTGAGTATGGGGTCCACGCCCTCGGGTCGGCGATGAAAGCCGACTGTGTTGACGCGGGTTTTTTGATTTGTGTTTAGGTTTTGAATGAGATCACGAACGGCATTGCCTCCACCTCGGCAGTTGAAACGGCCATCGGTGAGCAGCCAAATGGTGTCCGGCCCGATGCGTTCAAAGGTATCCTGCAAGGCATCCAACGGATTGGTGGTTCCGCCGGGATCTTTATCGTCCACCCATGAACTGATGGAGTCCACTTCCCACTTGAAGCCGCGTTTGGATTCGCCGGGCATGGAAGTGGAGCCGCTATCGAAAAAGTAGATGTAAAATTTCTTGCGTGGCGTGATTTTATAAAGGGCATCAACCATGGCGGCCTTGGCCAGATTCAGCCGATTATCATTTCGCATGCTGCCGGATTTATCGATGATGAACACGTGATGATTACCGTTGGTGGTGTTAAACACCTTGGTTATTGGAATTTCTTCAAAGCCGCCACAACAGCCGAGCATGACGGTGCTGGCGGACCCCACGGATTGCCCGCCGCTGGAGCGATGATGTTGGATGGTAAATTGACCGGAGGAGCCGAGATCGGCATCGCTAGAAAAATGGGCGCTGCTATCGGCCAGAACCACATTGCCTTGGCCTTTCATCAGACCGGCCATGGCATCGCGATAGCGTACGGGCTCATCGGCTCCAAGCCAGCGGGCTTCGGCAAGATCGCATTTGCTAAGATTGCGGGTGGTCGCCAGCACTGTGCCGGGGCGTCCCAGGTCGCCACCCTCGGCAAGCAGATAACTAATGGCGTTGGGCGGGATGAGGTTTTCGTTGATGGGACTATATTTTTTCCAATCAGCTTCAGCACTCTCATTGTAAGCGGCGCGTTCCGGGTCCAATGGTGAGAGGAGAACTTTGACGGTTCCCAATTCAAGCTTCATCGGCGGCAGCGAAAAGATGGCCGCCGGATCCAAGGTGAAATCATCCCAGCAGGAGCCAAGTTCCACTTTTTGATCGCTCGGGAGGATTTGCCAAGGCAATCTACCTTCGTGGTCGTTGCCGTACACATATAGGGCTTTACTGATCTGGGTCAGGTTGCCGAGGCATTGGATGCGTTTGGTTTTGGTCTTGGATTTGGCGACCGCCGGCAACAACAGGGAAGCCATGATGCCAATGATGCTGATCGTCACCAGCACCTCCAACAACGTGAAGCCTGCTTGGCGAGATCGGTTTAAAAGTGGGAAAACGAACATCATGTTGCTAAGCCAACCTAACATTGGCCCTCAACTTTTCAAGGGGGTGCGGACGAATAATGCAGAACGAATCCTTTAAACTCCTTAACATTCGGCCGGTCACCGAGGCGGATATTTCGCTCGTGCTGGAGTTCATACGAGACATCGCCGAGTACGAACGCCTGTCGGATCAAGTGGTGGCTGATGAAGCCATTTTGCGCGAGTCCTTCTTTGGCGCGCGCGCCAAGGCCGAGGGATTGATCGCTGAGCGGGCTGGTGAACCGGCTGCGTTCGCGATTTATCATGAAAATTTCTCCACCTTTACCGGTCGGCCAGGGTTGTATCTGGAGGATTTGTTTGTGAAACCAGAATGGCGAAAGCACGGGATTGGCCGCGCTTTGTTGGTGCGTTTGGCGCAAATTGCCGTGGAACGCGATTGCCCACGCTTCGAGTGGGTGGCACTGGATTGGAACCACAATGCCATTGATTTCTACGAAAAACTAGGGGCCAAACAGCTTAACGACTGGCGAATCTTCCGCATGGAAGGTGAGAGCATTGCCCAGTTGGCTGCGCAAGTTATTGACAATTAACCCCTAAGTTGTTAACAACACTTGCAGCGGATGTCCCCCTAATTCGTCCGCTTTAAAACCGCCAACGGGATACCCCCACTCCTTCCCGTTGGCGGCTTCTTTTTTCCCCGATTGACATGCCTCACAAATATAATACGTTTACGTATCAATTAGATGCGTTGGATTCCTATAGGGCTCGTGGTTTTTGGAACAGGATGTACCTCGATTTTGGATCGGTTGGCTACGGATCACTATTCGAAGAATTACATTACGGATATTGAAGTTGTCGATCGCGATCCCAAAGGGTTGCCCGCACCAGAAGTGCAAAACACTCTCTTATCCGGCCATGAGGAACGCGTGCGAAATCACAAGAACGGTGGGTGGCAGGTATTGGGGGTGACGGAATTTAACACATCCGGCTCCACCCGAGTGAATCATCTATATAATTTAGCCCGCCGCAAAGGTGCCTCGTTGGTGGTGCATTCCAAAAAATTTGACCGGCGCGAGCAGGAGATCATCAAGCGGCGCGAATACCAGCCTGGCGAACGCATCAGTGTCAACGGCACCACGGTGCAACTGGAAGGCCGCTGGGTGGATGTGGTGGACGTGGTGACGCGCGTTTATCATGATTATCGGGCGACATTCCTGCGGCCCGGCAGCGAATAAATCCAACACATTTCACGCGACAAACCCCGGCAGCTGTCGCACAATCGGGAAATGAGGCCAGTGAAATTTCTTTCCGGCACACTGCTGTTAACCCTGCTGCTCCTTAAGGTGCCCGCTCAAGAGCAGCAAAGGGTCGAACCCACGCGCGGCGATGGATTAGCAGCCAAACTTAAGGAAGCCGAACCACGGCTTCAGAAGGAATTTGCCGAGCTTAAGGTACAGGCCGAGGCCGGCAAGGCGACGGCCCAGTATCGCCTCAGTTGGTTGTTGGAGTACGGAATGGGAACCTCAGTAGACCTAAAGGCCGCCTTTCAAGCCGCCCAACAATCGGCAGCCTCCGGCTATGGGCTGGGCCAAGCTCATCTGGGTGAAATGTACCGCTTTGGCACCGGTACCGAACCGGATGAGGAGAAGAGCAACGCCGCATTTACACAGGCAGCAAAATCTCTGCCGGCCCTCGTGGCCGAGGGCAACACCGAGGCCATGCGTGCGCTGTCCATGCTGCATTATCGTGGCTGGGGTGGCTTGCAGCAGGATCACGCCAAAGCGTTGGCGCTGAATCAGCAGGCCGCGGAAGCCGGTGATGCCATTGGTTCGGTGGAAGAGGCTGACCAGCTTTGGGACGGCAAAGGCACGCACCGCCACCGCTCCAAAGCCACCCGGCTGTATCGTGCGGCCCTGCCCAAGCTCATGACTCAGGCCGAGCAGGGCGACCGGCGTGCCCAGCTCATTGTGGGCAATTTGCTCGCCACCGAACGGCTGACTGGCAAACGCGATTTTGAGGAGTCTATCAAATGGCATCAACCCGGTGCGGATGCCGGCTATGCTGCCCTGCAGTTTCTCATGGGGGCGCGGTATCAAAAAGGCAATGGCAAGGCCCAGAATGATCCGGAAGCCATGAAGTGGTATGAATTATCCGCTGCCCAAGGCAACCCCGGAGCCATCAATAATGTCGGCTGGATGCACGGTAATGGTCGCGCCGGTGCCGGTGAGGCCAATGATGAAAAGGCATCAGAAATGTATTTGAAAGCCGCCGAACGTGGTAACAGTGTTTCGCAGAACAACATCGCCATGCGTCTCTTCAGTGGAGATGGCGTGGAGGAGGACAAGGAGAAGGCCTTTTATTGGCATAAGCGGTCGGCCGAGAACGACAATGGCCGCGGTCAATATTTTCTGGCCCTGCGTTACGACACGGGACAGGGAACCGAGCCGGATTTGGAGAAGGCCGTGCACTGGTATCAGCGGGCTGCGGAGAATGATCACCGGGCAGAATACGATTCCTCCCAGGGCGGCTACGCGTACGGCGCTCAGATGAAGCTTTCGGACATCTACCGAGAAGGACGCGGCACCAAACGCGATTTGGCCAAGGCCCTGTATTGGATGGCGCGTACGACGGAGTTTGAGCGCTCCGAAGCGGTGAATGCTTTTTTGAAACATGAAACAGCCATTGGTCGCAAGGCTGCCGATTTGCACGGTCCGCTGCAGAAGTATCTGGACGAAGGCTGGCCGGTTTCGCCTCGAAATAGCCGGGATATTCAGGAAGCGGCTGAGCAGGGCGATGCGCAGGCCCAGTATGAACTCGCCGCCCTGCACGTGTTGGGCTTGGGCGGAGTGGGGCGTCAATCAACCAAAGTCCTAGAATGGGCCAGCAAAGCTGCGGCGCAGGGTCATGCGGGTGCGCTATTTTATTTGGGCATCTGCCATGAGGAAGGCCGGGGTGTGCCAAGTGATACGGCCAAGGCGCGCGAATTTTTTGTAAAAGCAGCAGCCGAAGGCCATGCGGGGGCGGAGAATCATCTGGGTGTGTTGGCCGAGAAATCGGGTGCAAAACGTGAGACGGTGGCTGCGCATTTTGCGAAGGCCGCGGAGGTCGGCGATCGCCGGGGTGCTTACAATTGGGCACGGGTGATGGAGTCCGAGAAGGCTTCGACTCCACAGGTATTTCACCGATATCAGGCTGCGGCGGAACAGGGATTGGCGGTGGCCCAAAATAATTTGGCATGGTTGTTACAGCAAAAATTGGAGGCCACCGAGGAGGATTTGGAGCAGGCAGCGCGTTGGTATCGGGCCGCCGCCAATCAGGGCCATGCTGATGCGCAGTATAACCTGGGATTGATGACCTTGCGTGGGCAGGGTGGGTTGAAGATGGACCGCTCAGAAACCTTTGTTTGGTGGGGCCGGGCGGTGATGCAGAACCATCCGCAAGCCGTGCGGCAAATCAACCGGTTGGCCGGTTTGCTGACCGCTGAGGAAATTCGAGTCGCCCGGCAAACAATTCATGCCTGGGGAGAAGGTCAGCGTGTGCCGCAGTTGTACGTGGTGCGCGAAGGAGATTAATTTATGAAACAAGGATGGATCATTCTATTGGGATTTTTGGTGTACCAGGGATGCGCCGGACCGGGCAATGCCGGTCCAACGGTGGAACTGGAGCGGCGCGCCGACGGGTTGGTGTATCAAAAAGGGCATGGTGTTCCGTACACCGGGCAGTTGGTCATGACCACGCCGGGCTCGGAGGATCGTTGGGTGTCGCACTACAAAAACGGCGTGCGGGACGGGCAATTCGCAGTGTTCTATTCCAACGGCCAACGCAAGGCTGAGGCGGTGTTTGAGGCGGGCAAACTGTTGGCCGGAATGACTTGGAAACCTGACGGCTCAGTTGGCAGCGAGGTGCAGAATGGCACGGGCACTCTGGTAATGTTTCACCCGAATGGGGCTAAGTCGCGCGAATCGGTTTATTTGAATGGGGATCGGGTGAGCCGCACGGATTTCCCGGCCTCCGGCGCACAATAAAAAACCCCGCCGAGCATTGGCTCAGGCGGGGAGAATGAGTGGTTCGCTTGATTAGGAGTAAAGGACCTTCTTCCAATCTTTGCCGGTTTGCTTGGAGATACGCGCCAATTCTTTGGTACGTTGCTTCAAGTGCTGGTTAATCTCACGCTGGGCAAGTGTCCAGTTGATGCGCTGCAGTCCGGACTTATACTTGTCCTTTGCGTTTTCCCGGAAGAATTTTGGGCCCCCGGAGTAACCAACCTGGTGGAATCGGTGGATCGAAATTTTCTCCAGGAGAGTGAACTGATGGCGAGGTCTGCCGCGGGTGTTGGTCGGGAAGGTATTAAAGGGAGTCGCATGCTCCTCCTCCAACCATTCAGTAAAGGCATCAACCAGTTCTTGCTTGCTGCAATGCCAATTGATCTGAAACACGTGCAGAGTGCTGGCTCCATTCGTGCTTAGCGTGGTACCATCCTTGCCGGTCTTGAAACTGGTTCCGCCCTTGGAGGTCACATTGGAAACTGGAAGATCCTCGTAGTTGCCTTTGGCGACATCTGCCAGCCATTTTTTGTTATTGGCGTCCGAGGCAAAGGATCCTTTGCCACTGCCGAGTTCGCGGTCCAATTCCCATTGGTACACGCGGCTAATTGCCGATTTTGGTAATTTCTTAAAAGCGGAGAAGTTCCAGTCGTCCTTGGTGAGGGACTTCTCGGACCATTCCTTGAGGTTTTGTTTTTTAGCCATTGGGTTGTGCTCCTAATACTATTTAATAATTGACTTACTAGCTCACTTTTTAAATAGCGAGCCCGCGCAGGATATTGATGGAAGTATTATTGTCAAGATTTGTCCCAATAAAAATTCAAAACTTTATTGTCACAGATTTAGTCAATAAACGTGCACACTTAGACAGCTTCTGCGGGGTAGAGTTACATTGTTTTTGAAACTTGTTCATTTTTATGTTTATTCGTGATTATATCCTTATGTGGTATTTAAGTTTGATTCTATTATTGTTCGTTTGCGGTACGGTGGAGTCGGCCGAGCGCGGTGAATTAATAACCGGGCAGGTCTTGGACATGGGTTGGGATACCATGAAGGAGTTCGGCGGGGTGTTCGGTAAAACCGTATTTTACTTAATCATGTGGTCGTTATTAGGGCTGGTTTTGGGGGGCATTGGAGGTTGGTTCCTATGGAAGACACTACGTGATCGCGGTTGGATGGAGGTTTCCTGGGGGTGGTATCGCTATGTGCGATGGATTTGGCCGGTGCTCATCGTGCTTACTGTTTCGCTCAGCCTTGCCTCTTCGGCGGGTACTTGGGGCAGTGGTTGGGCATTCAAACAGAGCGTGCGAGAAGGGCAAGTCATTGAAACAGTGGTGTTTAAGACTTATGCCATGGTCATGGTGTGGCGCTTGGGACCGCAGGGGGAGGATGCCAATGAGTCTGCATTTTTGGAGCGCGATTTGGGGGCGGCTTTGGAGAAGCTCAAGCAAACCACCGCTCAAACGGAGGAACTGGAGGCTCAATCCCGTGAGACGGCGTTGGCGGAGATGGAAGAACGCATGGGCGAAGGTAGGATGCATAAGTGGTTCTACCGCAAAATGATCGAATATTTGTGGGACGAGCAGGTGAAGTCCGAATTGACCGGATCCGAAATGGGCGAGTTTCTGGAGACCACTTTATCCGCCGACGCCGAGGACGGAGAAGTGGCGGCGGTTCAATACATTCGAGGCCAGATTATGAGAGGTGTGTATCGGATGGTGGATGAGACCGTCAATTCGCTGGTGTATCCAACCGTTTTCACGATCATCCTCACCGCATTGGCTATGCTGTCTTTCCCATTGGGCACATTTTGGTTGGCTCGCTGGTGGTGGCTGAAGAAACATCAGGAAACGCCGCCGGATTCTCAGGACCCGCCGGTATTGGACTCCGTCTCGGCGGCTTCAGAATAACCTGTCGATAACTTAGAACATTTTCTTGGGAGTAACACTTGACCCTAGCACGGATTATTTAAAATGTGGTTTCTCAATTACGTATTCATCTACTATCCGTTGGTTAAATCTTAGATAGATAAATTAACTTCAAATTCCTAACATTTTGAAAAAATATAAATTATTAAACTCATTAAAAACTTCGCTTGCATTGCTTTTCTTCAGCACTTTCATTGTTCAGGGCCAGCTTCTTGAGATTGAAATAAGAGCTAAGGCTGGGTTGCAATTTAACAAGGTGAGGTTTGAGGCAAAACCCGGTCAGAAAGTGGTTTTAGACGTTTATAATGATGACCAAA
>CAJWMQ010000090.1 GCA_913042895.1 uncultured Verrucomicrobiales bacterium
GCAACGGCTCGTGCTACCCAGCAGCGGTCAGGTGAATTGGTTCCGCAATTTCGAAGGCCCCTGGCCGCTCGATGAAACCGTGCCCGTCTCACCCAAAGGCTGGTACGCAGCCACCAAGATGTTTTTGGAAAGCATCGGGCACAGTTACGCCGCCACACACGGCATGAGCGTCATCATCGCGCGACTGGGCTGGTGCCCCCGTGATGAAGGGCAGGTGCACGAGATTGCCGACGAAACCATTTATCAGGATGTCTACCTCAGTCCAGCCGATGCCGGCCGGTTCTTTGTCGGCTGCGTGGAAGCGGGGCCGGAGGTGCGCTACGAAATTCTTTACGCCACCAGCAAGCCGGTGGAGACCCTCCGCTATAGATTGGATCGCGCCCGTGAGATCGCCGCATTTGAGCCGCAGGAACAATGGCCCGACGGCACCGAAATCATCGTCGGCCGCCGCTGGACCGATTAATATCGATCCCACCAGTTCAACGGATGCCCCACCGGCTTATCAAAACCCAACTGCGGAATCGTAAGCGATTCCACATGGCCGTCGACAAAAGCCACATTAGCACGACCACCATTTCGCGGCATTACCCGTGTGGGTGCCAGGTTCCATAATGGGTCAGCCGGCGTCCGGATCGTCCAAGTGCCCATCGGACGGCTGACATCTTCCTCCCACTCATTCGCGGGCCGATACATCGTATCGCGGGTTACAAATGCCGCATCCGCAAACAGAATAGTTTGAGCCGGGTTTCTTATTTCAGTTGAATGCGCTCCATCCGACTCTGTTTCCACAGCAAACACTCCAGCCACTGAAAGATTCATGCCATATCCAATCCCACGGTCCGGATCGCACTTCATACCAGGGCTTTGGTATACTCGACGATCTCCCACGTAGCTCTCCAATAAATCCGGCCATAAGGTGAGGTGCGCGTTAGGAATCACGGCGCCCTGTGCCGGCGGTCGTAAAATTGCGTGGGGCACTAATCGGTCATCATGGTCTAAGGCAAAAAGCTGCTGCGCCACCGATATGTTGCGGAGATTATTGAGACTATAAACCTCAAAAGCCTTACCTTTGGCTCGGGCCAACACTGGTGCCATCATGGAAAACAAAATGCCCACCAAGGCAATGGCCACCAATAACTCCGTAAGAGTAAACGCCCGCAGACGTTTCCGGACGGAAAAACTCCTGCCCGTGATCATATCTATAAAGACGTGAACGCATTAATCCCGTTACACAAATCTCGCCAAAGTTCGCAAAGTTTGATAAGTTTATTACATGGAATCGGAAAACCCCAAGCCCGAACCGCAGCCGCAATCCACTCCCGTCTCCGTCGCCGCCTGGCGCTGGCCCATTGTGGTAGTCGTCCTCGCCATGATGGTGCTCGTAGCCTACATCGTTTCCCTTAAAACCGCCAAAGACGCCGCCGCCGGCACCATCCGCGAAACGCGTGAAACCATTGCCGAGATCGGCGAAGCGGCTGTAAACATTGCCGAAAATTTCCAGCAGGCAAAAATTACTGAGACCTTCATCGAATCCCTGCCCGAAGTTAGCGATGCCGGCGAAGGCCGCTTGGAAGTTGCCACACTGGAAAACACCAAGGTCTTCAAGCGCACCAACACCCGCACCATCCTGTGGAATAAAATTAACCTAGGCACCACCGTCACTGAGATCAAGGTGCCCGCAACTTTCCGCTACCACATTGATCTATCTGCCGAATGGAAAATCAAAGTGCGCGATCAACAATGCATCGTCATTGCCCCCATGCTTTTACCCACCACTCCCGTGGCTATTCACACCGATAAAATTGAAAAACGTTCCGAGAACGGCTGGGGGCGGTTCAATGCCGATGACCAAATGGATGGGCTCATGCAATCCATCACGCCTCGCCTGACCTCACACGCCTCATCCGATTCCCACTTGAACCTCGTCCGTGAACAGGCCCGCAAGACCGTGGCAGAGTTCGTTCGCCAATGGCTCATGAAGGAAGATCACTGGCGCGAAGACCGGTTCCGGACCGTTACCGTGATTTTTGCTGAGGAAGCAGAGGCGGATGATTTTCCGGCGAAGCCCACCCTTCAGCTGAACTAACCATCGCCGTCTTCTCCGGTTCCGCCGCCGCCGCTTCTGGTTTCATCGGGAACAGAGTGGAGAAAATCAAAATTTGAATTAGTCCCAGAAGGCTAATGGCCGTCAACATCACGCTCCAAGTTTTGAGTGTTTCTTTCTCTGTAAACCCGCTCAACCTTTGAACAACCCAAAATCCGCTGTCGTTCATCCATGAGAGTGTGATCGACCCAAAGCCAATAGCCAAAAAGATGTAGAGGCTATGATACGGTAAACTGGACCCGTCTCCGATTACCGAACTCATTAACCCCACTCCGGTAATCATCGCCACCGTCGCCGAACCTTGAGCGATTCGAACGACAGCCGTTGCTCCCCATGCCAAAAGAATCAGTGAGATGTTATAACTGGTGGCCAAACCCTCGATAGTTTCTCCGACACCCGCCATTCGGATCATTCCTCCGAACGCTCCCCCCGCGCCCGTGATGAGAATAATCACACCAGCCGTCTGCAATGGATCTTCCATGGCTTTGCTCACTGTGCTCATGAGCCCGTCATCAGAGACCTTACTATCTTTAATCAACTGAGCAGCCAGTGTGTAAACAGCTGCAATTGCAGCCAACAGCATGGCGATATTCGGCGACCCAAAGAACTCAAGGTACTTGAACCATTCCTGACCGGAAACTATATCCTTAGCCACCAGTTTCAAAATCGAAACCAACGAAATCAGCACAACGGGCATTGCCACCGGGAGTGCCGCCATAAACAAATTCGGTAATTCGGAATCCTTTTTCTCGACGATTGTTTTTAACTCGCTGGTGGAAGCTCCCGATGCTTCGCGCATTGGCAGATCGTATTTTTCATCGAACTTCCTCGCTAAATACAACACTAACCAAGCTGGCAAAATACTTGCCGCCAAACCGGCCATCATTGCCACGCCCAAGTCCAATTTCAGGCCATCGGCAATCATCAATGGCCCCGGTGTAGGGGGAACCATTGAGTGTGTAATAGCCCCGGCCCCGGCCATCGCCATCACAAAGAGTGTATAGCTCTTTCCCGTTCGCAAGCTCAAGGCTCTGGCCAAGGGAATCAATAGAAAGAAAACGGTATCAAAGAATACCGGAATCGAGAGGAGAAACCCACTGAGTAACAAAACAATCCCTGCACGATCCTCCCCAAACACACTAAGTAACCAGCGCACCACCCGGTCCGCTGCACCGCTGCCCAACATACACACGCCAATGATGGCCGCTAAAGCGACTATAAAACCAATCCCGCCCGCGGTGTTTCCAAACCCAAGGAACGACCATTTCACCGCCAACAATAAGTCATTCCCGGTATCGTCCGGAGTTTCCTTTAACTCAACGCGATCTTTAAATAGGCCCACATTTTCATGAGTCATCCCCGGCAGATCGCCAGTGAGGAGCCCCGTTAAAATTGCGGCAAAAGTAAGCGCCAAGAATGGATGCAGCTTGAGCTTGATAATAGAAACCAGAATGAATGCCACGCTGATCAACAAAATGCCCAGCGGCCAGTAGGACATGGATTCAGCGGCTTGCGCAAAAAAAGGATGAAGCATAATAGCGATGATTAAACTGACTCAGTCAGCTCGTCGAAAATACTGTTCAACCTCATGCTGTCGATTTTATTCCGGCCAAAGTTTTTCCCACCAGACGGCCACTAATGGAGAGCCCAGTCGATGTGCGTCCATGTCCCCAGAGGATTTGTCCGCCCAACCCGTTTTGGCCCACGGCAAACAATCCGGGGATTGGCGTACCGGCTACATCGAGCACGCGGAGGGATTGATTAATTATCACAATGCCTTGGGTGGTCGTGAATTAGGAGCGGCGCGGGCCAAACAACTCCCTGTAGTTTACCGGAACCAACATTCCGCACGTAGGTAATAAGACCGGCAAAGCACCGCTGTGAATAAAACGTGCCTGTCATACTTAGGTCTTGCCGTTGCCTGAGCACAGTTTTTTTGCCAAAGTAGACGCCACACAGTTTGGTATGGGATTTTTGAATACTCTCCATTTCAGGAACGCCGTCACGGGGCTGGCGCTGGTGACGGGATTGCTAGTGCCCCCTTCCCTCATCGGCGCGGATGATGTCCGGCAAACCCCGGTGGTCAAGGCTGTTGCCAAGGCGCTGCCTTCAGTGGTGAATATCCGCACGGAAACAGTTCAGGAGGTGCGCGATCCCTTTGCCGAATTGTTCTCTGATTTCTGGAATCCCTATTACCGGCAACCGCGGCAGGATGTGCGCCGCAGTCTGGGGTCTGGTGTAGTGATTCATGAGGATGGATACATCATTACCAACGATCACGTGGTGCGACGCGCCACCAAAATCCGTGTAAAATTTGCCAATGGCCGGGAATACGAAGCCGATCGTGTCGCCTATGATCAACGAAGCGATCTCGCCCTACTTCGCATTCTTCTGCCCAAAGGATCCAAGACACGCTTCACCCCCTTGCCCTTCGCGCGTGATGGCGACTTGTTACTGGGCGAAACAGTGATTGCGCTAGGCAACCCCTTTGGACTGGGGGGCTCGGTCAGCCGCGGCATTCTCAGTAGCCGCGATCGGCAAGTGCCCCAAGCGGACGAGATCCTAGACATGGCCAACTGGCTTCAGACAGATGCGGCCATCAATCCCGGCAACAGCGGCGGTCCCTTGATTAACCTGAATGGCGAACTGATTGGGATTAACGTGGCAATTTATCGCGAAGGTCAGGGCATTGGATTCGCCATTCCCATCGCCCGCGTGAACGAAACCCTCGGTAAGTTTTTCACGCCCGAACACCTCCGCGGCCTCTGGCTCGGCGCCCGCGTGCGACTGGATGGCAACCGACTTCGAGTGACCCAAGTAGAAGCCAACAGCCCTGCCGCCAAGGCCGGCCTGCGCACCGGAGATACCGTGCTCGAGGTCAACGAAAAGCCAGTAGCCGATTTTGTGGAATGGGCTAGGGAAACTGCAGGCCGCGGAAAAGAAAAACTGTCGTTGAAGATCTTTCGCGGCGGTCGAGTGGTGACGACGAACCTGACATTGTTGCAGGAGGAGCAGGTGTTTAATTCCAAGGTCATCGAGGAGCGCCTGGGGCTGACCGTACGCACTCTCACCAAAGATTTGGCGGAACAACTAGGGCTTTCTTTTTATGGAGGCTACCTGATTACCAAGGTGGCCACCCGCGGCCCAGGCGCCGAAGCGGGACTGGAAGCTGGCGCAGTGATTCAACGGGTGGATGATTCACAGCCGCAAAGCCTCATGGCCTTTGCTCGTGATATCCACGGCCGAGAAACCAATGATCCGGTAAGGTTAAGCGTGGTGTGGGAAATTCGGCGGGGCGCCTTTACACAACGGCGGTCAGGCGTGGCGACGGTGAAAGCACGATAATGGCCGAAACCAAACCTGATACTCCGCCAATGATTGAGGTGAATCACCTCACCAAATATTACGGCGGCCGGCCGGCAATTCAGGATCTTTCCTTTACCGTCCCTCACGGCGAAATCGTAGGCTTTCTCGGCCCCAACGGCGCTGGAAAAAGCACAACCATGCGCATCCTGGCGGGGTTTCTCTCCGCCACTGAAGGTACTGCCCGGGTAGCCGGCCATGACGTGGCCACGGATTCGGAAGCTGTACGCCGGCGAGTCGGGTTTATGCCGGAGAACAACCCGCTACATGATGACATGCGGGTGAGGGAATATTTAAAATTTCGCGCCCGACTCAAGGGGCTGGACAGACCCACCAGCCGCGACCGGGTGGAGGATGTGGTTGAGCAGTTTGATCTGGGTCAGGTCCAAGGCCGCATGATCGGGGAACTCTCCAAAGGCTTCCGCCAACGCGTCGGGTTGGCCGATGCTCTGGTGCATGAACCGGAGATTTTGATTCTGGACGAACCTACCATCGGCCTGGATCCGCACCAAATCCGTACCGTGCGCCAACATATAAAAGAGCTAGGCAAAAACCATACCGTGTTAATTTCCTCCCATATTTTGCCGGAAGTGGAGGTCACCTGCTCCCGCCTGTTAATTTTTCATGAAGGTACCGTGGTAGCAAACAATACGCCACGTGGCTTGGAGCAATCCCTTGGTGGACACCACCGGATCACGGTGGAATTGCAGGCACCTCAGGATGCCTTGCACGAGGCCTGGGAAGAGATGGCCGAGATTGAGCATCACCGAATTCTGCCGGCCGAAGGCGATTTTTCGCGCTGCGCGTTGACGCCACGAGATGGAGAAGATTTGCGCCCACGCGTCTCAGCCCTAGCTCGAGCTCGTGGCTGGCCCCTACGGGAACTCACTCGCGAACGACATACGCTGGAAGATATCTTCGTACACATTACCCGAGAGGACGACGACTGATGACCGCCCTGCTGACTCTGGCGCGACGCGAATTGGCCGGCCATTTCTTTTCCCTGCGCGGTTATGTAATCATGGCCGGAGTGCAACTGCTGCTTGGGGCCAGCCTGCTCACGGTCGTGTATTTGCTTAACGGGCTGGCGTATGATCTGCCGTTCACGGAAAAATTTCCGCAGACCGAGTTCTTCTGGCTGGTGCTGTTGATGGTGGCGCCGGTGATTACCATGCGCACCTTTGCCCACGAAAAAGCGAGCGGCACTTTTGAAACGCTCATGACCACGCCGGTCAGCGATATCCAAGTGGTGATGGCGAAGTTTATTGGCTCGTATGTTTTCTTCTTGATCGCGTTCCTGCCCACGGTGATCTACCCGTTCCTTCTGGAGCATTACGCGCATGAAGCGTTAAAGGTGGATCCGGGCGCGGTTTGGAGCCTAGCCTTAGGGATCGGATTATACGGCGCCTTTTTTATGGCGCTAGGCTGCTTCGCCTCGTCCTTGACGCGCAGCCAAATTGTGGCCGCCGTGCTCACCTTCGCAGTGGGAACGGGCTTGTTCATCTTGGGGTACCTAGCCGACTTGCGACCCACGGAGGTACAATGGTGGCATCATCTGGTGCAACACATTTCCATGCTCCGGCACATGCAGGATTTCTCAACCGGCATTGTCGATAGCCGGCACGTGATGTTTTACCTGTCGCTGACGGCGGTGTTTCTATTTTTCACCCTAAAATCCTTAGAGAGCCGGCGATGGAAATGAATCAACCCACAACAGGCTTTTCCGCGCGCCTCCGCTGGAGCAGCTGGATCAACCTGCTAGCAGCCTCGCTGGCGGTGGTCACGCTGGGGGTGGCGTTGAACTACTATGCGCACCGGCATTATCAAAGGCATACTTGGGCGCAGAATCTCGAACATGAACTTTCGCCGCGCACCGAGCAGTTGCTGGGCGACATGACCAACGAGGTGGAGATCACCGTCTTCTTTGACCGTACCGAGTCGACCTTCCGGCTAGTGGACGAACTGCTCAAGCAATACATCCATCGCAATCCTCGCCTCAAGGTAACGCATGTGGATCCCCTGCAGCAACCCCGCGAAGCCCGCCAGGTGCAGGCACGTTATCGGTTGAGCGAACAACAGCACAACATCGTGGTGTTTGCCTCCAATAACAAACACAAGGTCGTATCCAGCGCGCAACTATCCCACCTCACGCCCCGCCAAGCATCAACCAGCGAACTCCAATCGGCCGGCCAGGAAAATGCCAACCAAGGCGGAGGCTTTGTGATGGAACGGACGGCGTTTCTGGGCGAACGCCATTTCACCTCGGCCCTGCTTGCAGTCTCTGGAAACGAGCAACCGATCGCCTATTGCCTCACCGGCCATGGCGAACACAGTATAACCAACCTCACCAGCATGGGCTACGGGGAGTTTGGCCAGTTGCTGGGCGAAATGAATTTACAGGTGCGCGATCTTGAGCTGCAGAAACAACCGACCATTCCCGCCGATTGCCAGTTGCTCATTATCCCCGGCCCGAAATCCGAACTCACCCTAGAGGAACAGCGCCGACTCAATCAATATCTCGATCGCGGCGGAAGGCTGATGGTGTTGCTCAACCATCGTTCAGACGGCGGGCTCACCGATCTGCTGCGCTTTTGGGGCCTAACAGTCGGGCACAATACCGTGCTGGATCAGGACAATACTCTCGGCGACGGCTCCATCACGCTGCGTCAATACGTGCATCATCCCGTGGTGCAAACTCTTCATCGCGAGCAATTACCCGTGCGCCTGCTCCTGCCCCGCACCATCAGTCCCTTGCCCGGCACCGATCCGCTGGCCACCAAGCAGAAGATGTATCCGTTGATCCAGACCGGCCCTCAAGGCAAAGCCTACCAGCATTTCCTGCAAAGCAACGCCGGCACACAACCCACACTCGAACATCAGGGCTCCCTGCCTGTGGCCGCAGCGGTGGAGCGCGATACGTTGGAAGGCGTCAATACCGATCATCTTGCGCGGATGGTTGTAATTGGCGATTCGCTGTTTCTCAGCAATCAAATGATCGACAAAGAAGGAAACCGTGAGCTGGCTTGGCACACGGTCAACTGGCTACTCGACCGGTCGCATTTGTTGCAGACCATCGGCCCGCAGCCGATCCGAACGTACCGGTTTGAATTTAGGGCCAATGAATTTCGCAACCTCGCCGTCATCCTGGTGGTGTTGATGCCACTCAGTACGTTGACGCTGGGAATTTTGGTTTGGCTCAGGCGACGCACTTAAAATGATCCGAAAAGATACAGCTTGGTTGATGGCTATCGCGGTTTTTGCCGTAGGCTACCTGTTGCTGTTCGAGCGGGAACACGCCGAAGAAGCACCGACCGTACCCACGCTTGTAACGGCGTTTGATCCGAGCAAAATCCAAGCCATTGAGATCACCTACAACGGCACCAACACGATCCGTGCCGCACAATCCGGCGAACAATGGCACCTCGAGCGTCCACTGCCCTATCCCGCCATGCCCGAGGGCCCTAACAAATTGATCAGCGAACTCCGGTCACTGACCCCGTTAAACTACCGTGAAACCATGGGCGCACCGGAGGAGTTTGGCTTCGCCCCGCCCCGTGTCGCCATTCGGTTAGAACAGCCGGATCAAGACATCGAACTTCTGTTGGGAGATTTCACCCCGCTTGAAGACAAGATTTATGCGCGCACGACCGGCCGACTCGGCGTATTTACGGTGAGTCGGCAGTTGCTCAATTTCCTGCCATTCACAGCCAACTCTTGGCGCGATCAACATCTACTGCACTTGAGCCGGGCCAATCAGTTGGAGGTGAATCACATTCACATAAAATCCGGACCGCGCCAACTCACCCTTCAACAATCCACCAATGAAATCTGGCACATCAGCCAGCCTCAACCCGCCAAGCGCGCCAATCAAACGCGCATCACAAAAACGCTCATCAATCTCTGGAACTGGAATGTCGTGGATTTTATAAGCGACGATCCAAAGGTAGATCTTCAGCCGTATGGCCTGCAATCGCCGGAAGCCGAACTCATCCTCAGCCGGGGCACCAACCGGCTGGCGGCCGTGCAGTTCGGCCACAGCCCCACCAACCAACCCGGCATGGTGTACGCCCGCCTGCTGCAACACACCAACGTGGTGATCATCCCCAAGCCATGGCTCACCGATTTACGCGCGCCGGTTTGGGATTACAGCGACCATCATTTGGTGGACTCCTTTGATCCGGGGGCCGAATCCCTTCAGCGCATCAATATCAGCGCCGGCGACAGCTTCAACCTCGAACAATCCACCAACGGGATGTGGCAGATTAGTTCGCCATCAAAACTACCCGCGGATGAGGAGTTGGTGTTTGCTCTGCTAGGGCGTTTGCGAAACATGAAGGCGGTGTCTCGTGAACGCGAAGTGGTGGGGGATTTTTCCGCGTTCGGCCTAGCCCAACCGACCGCCCAATACACGTTGCTGCAGCGCGGCGGCACCAATGCCATTCTCGGGCAAATCTCATTTGGCGCGCCCGCCGGAGAAACCAGTGAGGAACTCTTTGCCCGGCGTTTTGATGAGGATTCAGTGTACCGCGTTCGGGCCGTGGAACGTCAATTGTTACCGGCCTATTCCTATCAACTGCGCCAACGACGCTTCTGGGATTTTCCCGCCAAAGCCGTTACCAAGATCACCCTCATTCAGGGCGAGCAGTCACTGGAATTGTTACGCAATCAAGATGGAGAATGGACTCGCACAGGCCAGTCGCTGACGAAGGATCAGCGGGAAAAAATCCCCACCGCATTGGGCGCTTTGGGCCGGTTGCAAGCCGCCCGCTGGACAGCCCGCGGCGCAGACAAGCTGGCCACCTACGAGATCATCCAGCGGAAAAAAAGCATTACTCTGGAACTCCAACACAATGGCCGAACGCTCACGCGCAAAATTCAATTCGGCAAACAATCGGAACTCTTTAACTACTTTGCCTTCGCCACCGATCCCTTGGAGCAGGAAGCGGTGGTATTTGAATGTCCGCTGAACACCTACAACGCCTGCGAAATCATCCTGTTCCCGCTGCTCACACCCGCCCTGCCGAATTCCGACACGGATCAATAGTTCTGTTTAATGAAACGGACTCAGGCGTCCGGCAGAAAATCCCTGCTTAGCCGCGGTGGCGTTTGGCCTTCAGCTGGGCTTCCGAGTAAAGTATGGCTTGGGCCAAGGCCTTGGCTTCGTCCTCGGAAATATCACTGCCTTCCTCGAGCCGTTGCTGGGCCTTGGCTTTGGCTTCTTCAGCGGCGGCCTCGTCGATGTCGGCGCTGTCTGCAGCGTTATCGGTAAGGATGGCCACGTGGTCGCCGGTGATTTCCACGAACCCGTGTCCTACGGCAAGGATGGATTCCTCGCCACCTTTGTGAGCAATCAGTTCGCCGGCCTTCACCTGCGCCATCAAGGGCGCGTGATTCGGGTAAATGCCAAGCTCCCCCTCGGCACCGGGCAGGCGCACGGAGTCCACTTCCTCGGAGTACACTTTCGCCTCCGGGGTCACGATCTCGAGTTTGAGGGTGCTGGCCATGGTCGTCGAAATTCAGCTTAACCTTGGATGTCCTCGATGCCACCCTTCATGTAGAAGTTAGCCTCGGGTACTTCATCGTGTTGACCGTCCAGAATCTCGGCAAACGCCTTCACCGTGTCGGCTACATCCACCTGTTTGCCTTTCGCGCCGGTAAACACTTCGGCCACCGAGAAGGGCTGCGAGAGGAAGCGCTGAATCTTACGCGCGCGGAACACGGTTTGTTTGTCGTCTGGCGAAAGCTCGTCCATACCGAGAATTGCAATGATGTCCTGTAGCTCCTTGTAGCGTTGCAGTACGGCCTGCACGCCGCGGGCAACGCGGTAGTGTTCCTCGCCCACGATCTCCGGCGTCAGTGCCAGAGAGGTGGAGGCCAGCGGATCCACCGCGGGGTAAATGCCCAGCTCGGCGATGGAACGCTCCAACACGATGGTGGCATCCAAGTGCGCAAAGGTGGTGGCCGGAGCGGGGTCGGTCAAATCGTCCGCCGGCACGTATACCGCCTGGAAGGAGGTGATGGAACCCTTGGTGGTGGAGGTAATACGCTCCTGCAGATCGCCCATTTCCGCAGCCAGTGTGGGCTGATAACCCACCGCCGAAGGCGTACGGCCGAGCAACGCGCTCACCTCGGAACCGGCCTGGGAAAAACGGAAGACGTTGTCCACGAAGAGCAGTACGTCCTGACCTTTTTCATCCCGGAAATACTCGGTCACCGCCAGTGCCGACAGCGCCACGCGCATACGGGCTCCGGGCGGCTCGTTCATCTGACCGTACACCAACCCGATTCGGGAGCCTTCGGTAAGTATCGGCAGACCCTTGTCGTTGTACTTAGTGTGACCGTTTTCGTCCTTCTCGGTCTTGATCACGTCGGCTTCGATCATCTCATTATAGAGATCGTTGCCTTCACGGGTCCGCTCACCCACACCCGCGAACATCGAAATCCCGCCGTGCAGTTTCGCGATGTTGTTGATCAACTCCATGATCACCACAGTCTTGCCCACGCCCGCGCCACCAAACGCGCCCACTTTGCCGCCCTTCAGGAACGGGCAGATGAGATCGATTACCTTGATGCCGGTGCTGAGCACCTGAGGGGTGGTGGATTGATCCTTCAGCTCCGGAGCCAAGCGATGGATAGGGTTGTAAATGTCGTTGCCGTCGGCATCTTTGTCCGGCTGTACGGGGCCTTGTTCGTCCACGGCATCGCCGGTCACGTTAAACACGCGGCCCATCACGCCTTCACCCACGGGCATACTGATCGGCTTGCCGTTGTCGGTGATATCCATGCCGCGCTTCAAGCCCTCGGTGGCACTCATGGCCACGGCGCGCACCCAGTTGTCTCCCAAGTGCTGCTGCACTTCGAGCGTCAGCTTGGCGGTTTCACCATCCAACTCGTACTCCACGGTGAGTGCGTTGTAGATGGCGGGCAACTGCTCGGTGAACTCCGCGTCCACCACGGGGCCAATGATCTGTACAATCTTGCCTTTGTTCATGGTCGTAAAATCGTCGTCTAAAAAATCGTTGTTATCGGTTAATTGCCTAGAGCCATTTGGGCGGAAGTGATCTCCAACAGCTCGTTGGTAATCGCCGCCTGGCGCAGTTTGTTGTATTCGAGGGTCAGATCCTTGATCAGTTGGTTGGCGTTATCCGTGGCGTTCTTCATCGCCACCATACGCGCGCTGT
>CAJWMQ010000091.1 GCA_913042895.1 uncultured Verrucomicrobiales bacterium
TTTGCGCGTCATCCGGCGGCGTGGCGGTCAGCCCCAGCACAATGGGGTTGCCAAGCAACTCATCGGCTGCCGCCAACACCCGGCCCCAATGGCTCATAAGGTGGTGGCATTCATCGAGAATCACCAAACCCAAGCCATTATTACGCACGTGCTTGAGCGTGTTCAGCGCGGACGCGTGCAGCAATTTCATCGTGCCGCCTTCCAGAGAAACCACGTCGCGCACTTTTTTTCGAAAGAAACTGAGGCGGTCTCGATAGTATTCCGGATTCTGGGTTTCCAAGCTTTCGATCCACACTTGAGCCTCCGCCGGATCTTGGGCCTGACCTTTCTCGATGAGATGATCTACCCAATCGAAAACCGCCATCATATTCAGCGTATTGTCATCGCGCGAAGGCAGCGTAACGGATTGATAGGTAAGCGAGGTCAAGTGTCCGGGATATTCCGGGTCCGTGCTCACCCAGTGTTTACGGAGCGGAGCGCCATTGCTGGAGAACAAATCCGTCCGCGCCGCCCATTGGCTTTGGATGGCCGAGTTTGGGCAAAGCACCAACGTCGGCTGTTTGATGATCTCCGCCCATAGGTACAGCCCCGTGACCGTCTTACCCGAGCCCGGTGGCGCCACAATGTGCAGCTTACGCTCGCCGGCCTCGAGTTGATGGCGCGCAATTTTGACTACATCCGCTTGCGAAGGACGCAATTCACCATTGAATTGGATGTCAGGAAACATGCCTAGTCGGCGAAGGGTTTATAACCCTAGGACCAATCTGGGAGAGACACAACGAGAATCGGATTCGTCAGAACTCCATGTTGGCGAATGTTGTAAGTCTAGATCATTTGGAGATTGGCTAAAATTGTTTTGGACGGTATCCCCTCTGCATTCATGAAAATCAAGCGCATCAAGGTGTATCAGGTGGATCTGCCGTTGCATGAGGGCAGTTATAAATGGTCCGGCGGCAAATCGGTGGAGGTGTTTGACAGCACGGTGGTGGCCATTGAGACCGATGCCGAGCTCACTGGTCATGGCGAGGTGTGTCCGCTGGGGCCGTTTTATCTGCCGGCCTACGCCGCCGGCGCACGCGCGGGGGTGGGCGAATTGGGCCCGCACCTGATCGGGCAGAATCCCACTCGGCTGGGGCCGATCAATCGTCTGATGGACAAGGTCCTGCAGGGGCATCCGTATGTGAAGAGCGCGTTGGATATGGCGTGCTGGGATCTATTTGGACAAGCTAGCGGTCAGAGCGTGTGTGAATTACTCGGGGGGCGTTATGGGGAGGATTTCCATTTGTACCGCGCCATCTCGCAGGAGGCGCCGGAGGAGATGGCCCGCAAGATTGCTGGATACCGCGAGGAAGGGTATCGGCGGTTTCAACTCAAAGTGGGCGGCGATCCCAATGAGGATATCGAACGCATCCATGCCGCGCGCGCGATTCTGGAGCCGACCGACAAGCTGGTAGCCGATGCCAATACCGGCTGGCTGATGCACGAGGCTGCCCGCGTGGTCCGAGCCGTACGTGAGGTGGATGTGTACATCGAGCAACCGTGCGCTAAGTACGAGGAGAACCTCGCCATTCGTCGGCGCACGGATCATCCCTTTGTGATTGATGAAAATATCGACAGTCTGGCGCCGCTCTTGCGCGGTCATGCCGATGGCGCTATGGATGTGGTGAATTTAAAGATCAGCAAACTCGGCGGCCTCACTAAGCTCAAGCAGGCGCGGGATCTGTGTATTGATCTCGGTATTGCGATGACGGTGGAAGACAGCTGGGGCGGCGATATTGTCACCGCGGCCATCGCCTCGCTGGCGCACAGCACGCCACCGGAACTACTCTTTAGCTCCACGGATTTCAACAGCTACGTGACCCAATCCATCGCCGAAGGCGCGCCTCAACGGCAGGGTGGTCGACTGGCCGCCTCCACGGCACCTGGCTTGGGCGTGACGCCGCGCATGGATGTGTTGGGCGAACCGGTCTTGACGGTCGAATAAGCACAAATTTTTTCCGCCAAACGGGTGAACTTCACGCACCCATTCGGTGCTTGATTTTTGCCCCCTCATTTTTCCCTGAAAACAAGTGGTTTACGTCGTGCTATTCCTTGGCATGAGCCATGCTCTAATGATACCAGTGATAGGTTGGAACAGACCTCGCTAATAAAGAAACTTTCGTTGAGGATACAAGGTCTGTGAAATGCCTCGGAGGGCGGGTTGCTGCAAGGTGCCCGCCCTCCTTCTTTTTTCCGTTTAAAACACTGAATAATCCTCATAGGTTGCCGTCGATCACGACAAGCTCGTCCGCTTCGATCTACAGGCCTGATCTTGCCGCTCCACACCCGATTGTGTAGCGTGGCCGCATGAATTGGCTGCGCTTTCTGTTTCTCCTCCTCCCCATTTGGGCTGGCTGCGGCTCGCCCTCGGGTGGAGGGGGTCATCCCACCAACACGGCACTGGTGGGGCTGGGAGGGCAATTGGTTTCTGATGCCGCCGGGAACGTGGTCGAGGCGAACTTCACCGGCAGGCCGTTGGGTGATCCCGATTTGGCGATCATTGCCCAGCACGGAAGTATCCAGAAGCTGTGGCTGACCAACACTGGCGTGACCGATGCTGGTTTGGTTCATCTCCAATCGATGCCCAACCTCCGGGTGCTAGGTCTGGCGCGGACCAGTGTGACGGATGCCGGTTTGCCGGCCTTGGGAAATATCCGTTCCCTGCGCGAGGTATACCTATATCCCAACCGGGTGAGTGATAATACAGTGGATGCGCTCAAGCAGCGTTTGCCTGGAATCAAAGTCGTTTACTAATTTGCCTTGCGGCCGGGCCAAATACCGTTATCTTTTCGATTCATGGAATTCTTTAAGTCATTCGGTATCACCGTTGCCTTGGGCGTACTGTTCGCGGCGTCCATCCTGATCATGGTAAAGGGCTCCGGTTTGCTGTCCGCCGTGCCATTCCTTGCGTATCTCGTGGGCTTTATCTACATCGTCACACGTTACGGTCTTCTACCCACGGAAGACGACCAACATTAATGGCTGGCGTTCGTGCCTAGTTCTCCACGAGTTTTCTTATAACTTTGCCAGCGCATTGCCGCGTTCCTTGAGAGGGATGCGTATGGCGCGGCCGCCTTGGCGGTGGGATTCGAATACCGCGCAGATCATTTCCACCGTCATGCCGCCTTCGTCCAGATTGCAGAGGGGTTGGCGATCATCGTGCACGGCGTGGACCAAATCCTTGGCGGGGGTCACGTGGGAATGCACATCCTGCACGGCTTGAAGATTCGGTTCCTCCTCTCCGGGGCCGGCGGTGGTGAAGGGCGTCCAGGGGCGGGATTCGCGCGTTGGACCAAGGGGGTTGCCGGGTACCCAGTAGGCGAATGGCTGGCGATCGTTGCGAATTGCGAGGATTCCTTTGCTGCCGATGAGGTGCAGGCCAAAGCCGTGATTTTGTGTGCCGTCGTTGGCGATGGAATCGAAGTAAGCGATCATGCCGCGCTCCATTTCATACCGCGCGTGAAGTGCATTTCCGGCTAACGGGCCAAGGCCTTCGTTACCGTCCTTCACATGCGTACCCACGACGGGTTGACCATCCTGAAACATCCGGGCCGAGCAGGTGAGCGGTTTGCCGCCGAAATAGTGGATGAGATTCAGCACGTGCGAGCCCAGTACCCACAGGTCCTCGCCACCGCCGCGCCGGTCGCCTTTGCCGCGTCCGCGGATTTCTAGAATCTTGCCGAGATGTCCGTCGGCAATAAACTGATCAATTACCTCAAGCATGGGGTGCCAGCGGTTACGATGGGCGATGGCAATTTTGGTGCCGTGCTTTTTGCAGTCGGCAGCCAGTGAATCAACCTCGGCCGGTGTGCGCACAAAAGGTTTCTCGATATAGATGCCGCGCACACCTGATTTGATAGCGGCGAGGGCCATGTCGTGATGTTGATCAGCGTGGCGCGGGCAGACGGCTACGATATCGGGCTTCACCTTGCGAAGCATCTCTTGGTAATCGGCGAAGCCCTGCGGTACCTGTAGGCGTTTGCGTGCGTTGGCCAGTCCGTTTACATGAGCATCAGCCACGGCCACGATCTCGGTGTCTGGCAGCTTTAGCCAGACGGTATCCAGTCCATGTCCGTAATTACCTCGGCCGGTATGACCGATGACGCCCACGCGCAGTTTGCGGGGCGTATTCAGCGCGAGGGCGGAGGAGGCGACAGCAGCACTGCCGGCGGCCAGAAATGTGCGGCGATTCATGGCCCGAGGGTGCGCGAACTTTGGCGATTGTCAACACGCCACCATGCCGTGCCGCTCCAAAAATAATCCGTGATAATCCATGGAATCCGTGTCTCAATTTGCCATGCCATTCCAATTGCCCACCTGTCAGGTCGTTCCAATGCCGGATAATCAAGTCTCCCTGCAAATCGATGGCGAGGAACGGACACGCTGGCATTTTGACGCGAAATATCCGCGCCCGTTTTTTTATCCGCTGATCGGCCCATCGGGCGACACTCTCACGCGCATGGGACATCCGGGCGCGCAGAATCATGACCACCATCGCTCAGTGTGGTGGGCGCACGCGAAGGTGGATGGTGAGGATTACTGGAGTGAAAACGGTGGCACACAAATCCGCCAACGCCTGTGGTTGGCCTATACCGATGGCAACGACGAGGCGATCATGGCCACGCGCGCGGGCTGGATTAACAAGGCCGGTCGCGAAGTGCTCGAGCAGGAAATGATGACCTCCGTGCGGCCGGGTCCGGAGGACGAATGGTTCCTGGAACTGCAATCCACCTTCACGCCCAAGGCCGCGCAGGTGACGCTGGAACAAAGCAACTTTGGCCTCTTTGCCGTGCGCGTGGCGGCGGGCGTGGCATCGTATTGGGGCGACGGGGAAATCACCAGCAGCGAAGGCGCGCAGGGCGAGCCTGCCATCTTTGGGCAATCGGCGGCGTGGATGGATTACAGCGGCGCAGTGGCCGCCCGACGCAACGGCAAAGGCGTGGCGGTGACGGAGGGCATCACGTATTTTGATCATGAAATCAATCCCAGCTATCCCTCGCACTGGCACGTGCGCGAAGACGGCTGGATGGGCGCCTCGTTGTGCCGTCATGAACCGGTGGTGATCCGGCAGGAAGAACCCCTGCGCGTGCGCTATCTGCTGCACATCCATCGCGAGGCGGTGAACTCCGCGGTGGCCGGGCGGTTGGCCGATCTATTCAACGCTAGCCCGGGCTTTACCGTCATCCCGGCCAAGCGCAAACACCGCCAGTTTGAGGTGATGCGGGAGAAATAATTTTCACCACAGAGACATGCCTCTGTGATGAATGAACTCCCTCAGACCTCATTTGTCCCACCTCGTGCGGCACGTTTGACAGCGCGCGGTTTTGCGCGGAGAGTGGACGTGTTCCCCGATGGTTTCGAGGCTGCCCAGTCGCATTTTGCATGTGGATGGCGACACCTTTTTCGCAAGTTGCGAGGTGGCGTTGGATGCCTCGTTGTCGGGCCGACCGGTGTGGGTGGGTGGCGGTCGGCGCGGGGACGGCATTGTGATTGCGGCCAATCGCGAGGCAAAACGGTTTGGTATTCATACGGGCATGGCGTGTTTCGAGGCCAAGCGCGTGTGTCCGAACGGGGTGCTGGCCAAGCCGCAGTACGACGAGTATCGGCGGTTGTCCAAGGAGATGTTCCAGATCATGGAGGCGTACACGCCGACGCTGGTGCCGATGTCGATCGATGAAGGGTTTCTCGATCTTACGAGTATGGACCGGCATGTGTGGCGTGACACCACGGTGCCGACGGCAGCGGATTATGTGAACGACCTGCGGGATCGCATTCAAACGGAGCTGCGACTACCGGTCTCGGCGGGATTGGGGCGCAGCACGTGGATGGCGAAGTTGGCGACCAGCGCGGCCAAGCCAGGCTTTGTGGAGGTGCCGCCGGATTGCGAACAGGAATTTTTGGCCGAACGTTCCGTGAGTGAACTGGCCGGGGTGGGCAAGCGCCGCGAACGTTCGCTGGCAGCACTGGGCGCCTTGACCTTCGGTGATGTGGCGCGGTTGCCGTCCACGGTAATGCAGCAGCGGTTCGGCATTTGGGGGCAACAGTTGTGGTTGTTTGCCAATGGCCGCTGGAACGAGCCGTTGCTGCTGGAGGTAAAGGATCGTACCACGATCTCCAGCAACACCACTTTGCCGTATGACGAGCCGGATTATGCGGCGGCGCTGGTATTTGCCCTGAGCGAAAGCACGCGGATGATCGGCCAGCTGCGACGCGAAGGATTGCAGACACGGGAACTGAGTCTGACGGTGCGCTTCACGGATTTCACCGAGAGCGGAGCGATGTATCGCTTTGATCACCCGCAGTTTCGCAACTCCGTGATTAACACGGTGCTCGAGGGGCTCTTTGATGAATTGATGGCCGGGCACGCGCAGCCAGTACGGCAGATTCGTTTGGGGTTCAATAATCTTAAGCCGCTCGACACTCAACCCACGCTCTGGGGCACCACCGATGCCGAACGCTGGGGTGCGCTGGATGCGGCCATGCAACAGCTAGAGGGCCAATGGGGCAGCGACACGGTTCTTACCGGCGCGCAGTATGCCCTGCGGCATCAGAACGTCACGCACTCGAATCCTAAACCCAAGTGCCCCTTCGTGCCCGCTCGCGAAATGGCGCAGAAGTTATGGGGCGAAAAACTGGAGCAGCTAAGTCAACACCACGGCGGCATCAGTAAGCGCTAGCGTTAACCGAAAAACACCTGTTCGGCGGTGCGGCGGAGAATCCAGTCTTTGTCTTCAGCATTCAGGAATGCCAGTCGATCGCGCACGAAGGCGATGGAGGCGGCGTAGGTGTTGCCGTCATTCAATTGATACGGGCAATCGCTGGCCCACATGAGGCGGCGGGGGCCAAAGGCCTCGAAGAGCGCCTTCACCTTGGGTGCCTGTTCGTCGTAGGGCGGTTTCTTGGCTCCGAAGGCGTAAAAGGCGGACACTTTCACGCGCACTTTGGGATATTTGGCCAGCGCGCAAAGTTGCTGGAGCCGGTCGTCTTGACCGAGATCCACGCGGGCGCAATGATCGATCACCACCGGGGTCTCGGGGAATTGTCGGCACATGGGATCAAGCGAAGGAATAAATTCCGGCCGAATCAGCGGGCACATGGCGATGCGTTGCTCCGCGCCGGCACGCCACATGGTTTTCATGGTATCAACCTCCAGCCAGCGCGGGTTGTCCTCGGGCTTGATGCGATAGCCGGTGATGCCCAGAAGACGGTTGGCGCGCATGCGTTCAGCAATGCGGCCGGCCGCGCGGTCCAGCGCGCCAACTACGGCAAAAACCCCCGGATGCGCCGCTACGGCGTGAGTATAGTAGTCGTTGTCAAACCCGTGATAGCGCCGGTGCGAAATGAGCACGTGCCGCCTGACACCTTCGGTGTGGCCGAGCTTGATGAGGTCTTCAGCTGTGAAACTGCGCGGTGCCAGATCCTCAATCGTCACGCCTTTGCGCAGGGGAAAGCGATCGACCTCGGTGGTCCAGATATGGCTGTGCGCATCAATGTGGCCGCGTGTTAATCGGCCGGGCGAGACGCAGCCGGCCAGGCCGGTCGCCGCCAATGTGAGGGCTTGTCGTCGGTTCATTTCTCCTCAGTTCAGGCGATTGCGCTTAAGCTGTATAACTTCAGGACTGCTGTTGGGCGAGTGAAGATCTTGAGGGTAAATGTTTCACTGGCGGCAATGGCAAGGGAAAGAACCTCAAGGTGTTGTATTCCGCAGCTTTTCGAGTAGTTTGGAATAGGCGATCTGGGCGGCCGTGGTTTGCTCGGGAGACATCTGGGCGTGGACGCGGCGCTTGGCCTCTAAGGCAGTCTGATGCCTGCCATCAATCGCAGCGACGTGGAACCAAGCGTAGGCGAGGATAATATCCTGCTCAATGCCCTCTCCTTGGGCGTAGCGGTGGCCGATTTGAAATTGCGCATCAGGTACACCTTGCTCGGCCGCGCGCAGGAACCATTGGGAGGCTTGCTTGGCGTTGGCTTCCACGCCTTGCCCCACGGCATACAGGACGCCGAGTTGATATTCGGCCAAGGCAAAATCTTGCTGGGCAGCCTTGTCAAACCAACTATAGGCGGTCGCTAGATTTGCCGGAACGCCGCGGCCTTCGGTATGCAACACGCCGAGCATGTGCTGGGCCTCGGGTAGATTTTGATCGGCCGCCTTGCCGTACCATTGCACGGCCAGGCTGATATCCTGCTGCATTCCGGATTGGCCATGCTCATGGAGATAGCCGAGATTGTATTGGGCTTGCGGAACGCCCAGTTCGGCGGCCTTCAAGTACAGTGCAGCCGCTTCCACGGGGTGACCGGTTTGATCTTTGCTTATCGCAAGATTGTACGCAGCCACGCCATCATCCTGAGCCGGAGTCGGTGGCGGCGTTTGCGTGAGGTTCGTTTCCAGCGTGGGCAAGGGTAGGGCGGTGTGGTTGGTGGCAGTAGGTGGCTCGATGAGAATGACTTCGGGCGGAGTCGGTGTATCGCCGCCGGGCATCATGCCGCAACCCAGCCAAAAAAAACCCAGTATACCGGTTATGAAACCAATGATGAATTGCCCTCGCATAACAATTAGAGCTTACCGCGAAGTGCCCAGACGAGCAAGAGTGTTCCGGTCGGACAGGAATTTTAACGAACCGGTCAGTTTTCCTCTGATTCAAAATTCGCTTCGCCCATTTCGGCGCGGAGAGATTCGAGGTCGGTCTCAGTGAGTTGGCGGGCGACGGCGTCCAGATTTTTGCCGGCCTTGCGGTCGCCTTGATTGGCGGCCTGGAAGAAGAATCGGTAGGCCTTCTTGTTATCCTGTTCTACGCCGTCGCCGGTGTAGTAGCGGGCGCCCATGTTATTTTGGGCGAGCATATGGCCGGCGGCTGCGGCTTGTTCGAGCCATTCTACTGCGATGTCGTCATCAAGATCCACCTCCATACCGAGCGCGTGGCGCCAGCCCATTTCGTATTGGGCCTCCACATCACCGGCCGTGGCTTTGGCCTCCAATTTTTCAAAATCAAACGGAGCGTCTTCGCTGGGTTCGGAATCAAATGTACTCACGGCCAAAGGTTGCGGGGAATGGCTCCGGCTGTCGATCAAGAAGGCGTGGACTGCGAGCATCCGCAGCAGGATTGACCGTGCTTGGCGAGTCGCCAGTAGTTGTAAGGCCAGGGGGTGAGGAAGCCCGCTAGCCACATGGGTGGCAACACCCACCAGGTAAGCCGCGCGCCGCCGGTGAGGGCCCAGTCCATGGCGTTCATTGCGGTTTCCATGCCGATCATGCTGATCAGGCTCATGCCGACGGCTGTGCGAAAGGCGGTCTTCAACGGCTGTGTCCGGCTGAGGATGATAGTTTCCAAAATAATGCTGGTGCAAATGCCGGCGGTCATTGCCAGAGCCATCACGTTCATGGGATGCGCCTCAGCGTAGGCAGGGTTGAAGTGCTGGAAGCCGAGGATCACGCCAAGGTCGCCGATGCTGCAGCCGATCAGGCACCACATGGTGTTGTAGGCCGATTCCTTCCAGAGCGCGGTTTGTTTCCAGTCCATGTTATCGATCCTGACTGTCCATCACAAAGGTGACGGGGCCGTCGTTGGTGAGTTGTACCTCCATCATGGCGCCGAACTCGCCGGTCTGCACGGGAACCTCTAGTGCTCTGAGTTGGTCACAAAAATAGTGATATAACCGCTCGCCTTCCGCGGGCGGCGCGGCAGAGGTAAAGCTGGGTCGGCGGCCTTTGCGCCAGTCGCCGGCCAGTGTGAACTGGCTGATCACCAAAGCTGATCCCGCCACATCGTGAATGGAGTGGTTCATTTTTTCATCGGCATCATTAAAGATTCGAAAGCCCGCGATGCGGTCGGTCAGAAAATCGGCATCGGCTTCCGTATCACCTTGGGCGACGCCCAGCAGGATGACCAGACCCGTGCCAATCTCGCCGATGACGCGGTCCCCCACGGTCACCCGGCCGGCACTGGCGCGTTGGAGGACGGCGATCATCAGCTCCAGCCGAGCCACTGCTTAAGCGTGGCGGAGTCGCGCTTAATGGCGGCGATCTGATTGGGCACGTTTTCCTTGTTGAACGGTTTCAGGTATTCCACGTGCAGATTGATCGGGCCCGTGTAGCCGCTGGCAATCAATTGCGCGGGATATTTTCGGTCCACAATACCCTCGGCCAAGGGGCAATTGTCGCGCTTGTTTTTGGTCCAACGAAAATCCTTCACGTACAGGGCGCCGATGCGCGGTCGGAGCAGGTTGGCGTGCAGTGGCCAGGCGCGCGTGCCTTCGGCAGTGACGTGGCTCATGTCGAAGCCTACGGCCAGATGCGCGGGATCGTGTGCCTTGAAAAGCTCATGCAAATCCCACAAGGGCGCGCCTACGTAGTTGCTACCGGAATGATTCTGGTAAATCGCCTGCAGACCGAGTTCCTTGTTGAGTGCCACGAGGTTCCTGAGCACCGGCCGCAGTTCGTTCATCTGGTTGAGAACGGGCTTCTTGAGGTCGTACTTGTGGTAGCCCATTCGGTAGCGCTTGATGCCGAGTTGGGCGGCGACCTGGAGTTGTTGGATGTTCAGCTTATCATCGGCGTTGTTGATGCCCGAGGCCATGATGGTCATTTCCAGTCCGCGCTTTTTCAGCGACGCCATCATCTTGGGCAACTCATCGGGCACCTGCTCGGGGGTGATTTGGCCGCCGGGCCGGATGGTGCCCTCGATACCGTCAAAGCCTAGCTCGGCAATGAGATCGGCCAGATCATCGTAGGACAGCATTTGCAGCGGCTTGGTAAATACGCAGTAAGGATTGCGCCGCTTTTTGCCGCGAGTTTCAGCGGCCAACAACGGCGCGGCCAAAGCGGTGGTGGTGAGGAATTGCCGACGGTTCATGCGCACAGTGTGCCGTCGAGGGCGGGGCGCGGCAACGATTAGTTGCTGGCGGGCATGGGGGCGTGCTGGATGTTAAACTGGGCGGAGTCGGCGTAATCATCGATGAATTCGGTTCGGAAATGGGATTGTCTTTTCGATTGTGGATCGCTCTGGCGGCTAATGGCTTGCGGTATCGCCTACGAAATTGAGAGGGGAGATGGCGTGTGCGGGATTATAGGTGAAAAAGTCGTCGTTGCCATGACCGTGTGCGGCGGTTAGGCAGCGGGATGGATTCCATTCGTGATCTCACCACCCGCATCAATGCTTTCCGCGATGCGCGGGACTGGAAACAGTTTCACAATCCTAAGGACATGGCCGTCTCCATTAGCATCGAGTCGGCGGAATTGCTGGAGCAGTTTCAGTGGAAAAATGCTAAGGAATGCGAGGCGCACTTACAGGACAACCGCGAAGCCGTGGCCGATGAAATGGCCGATGTGGCCATCTACCTCTTCGAACTCGCCGATCTACTTGAAATGAATCTCGGCCAGGAAATGCTCCGCAAGCTGGAAAAGAACGCGGCCAAGTACCCAGTTGAAAAAGCCCGCGGGAGTAGCCTCAAATATAACCGGTTAGATTGAGGATACGGCTTGATATTAGTGGGCCGACTCCGTGTGCAAGCCGCGGCTGCGCCAGCCGAGCCAGAGCATTTGGAAAAGTCCGCCGAGCGTCATGGCACTCACGGCGGCGTTAAGACCGGGTTGGCTCTGGGCGGTCACGGTGAAATACAGAAAAGTGAACAGGGTGACGATGTAGAAAACTACCGCCTCGGTTACCGGCGTGCTGCGTTTGTGATGGATCAGCACTCCCTCAAAGTAACAGCACCACGTGGTGAACGCTGGCAGGGCGACGGCAAGCCACAGAGCAGTTTTGCCCATCGCGGCCAGCTCAGGGCGCAGGCCGATGAATTTCTCAAACCACACATCAATCAACGGCGTGAGGCAGAGCACCAGCAGAGGGATGGATAAGACCACGCTGAGTAGCACGGTGAACCGGAACAATTGCGCGCGGCCTTCGGGGCGGTCGAGCAGGGCCACGACCACTTCGGTGTAGGCAATGCCGGCGGCGCGCAGCATGAAGATCAGGCTGTTTAACGTGGGCCACACGGCGAGGGTGAGCGTGGGCACCTCCAGCCGGCTCATGGCGCCGGTAAGGATCGGGTGGCCCAGTAATCCGATGG
>CAJWMQ010000092.1 GCA_913042895.1 uncultured Verrucomicrobiales bacterium
GCATGTCTTATCCACGCCGCCAGCGTTCGTTCTGAGCCAGAATCAAACTCTCCGTTTAAAAAACGTTAGATTTTGATCACTGATTAAACGCTAGTTACTATTGTTCTCTCAATGAGTTAAAACTCAAACTCTATTCCTCTAACACGAATAGAACTTGAGGGTTTCTGCTGTTACACAATTCAATTTTCAAAGAACACCCGGCACACAACCGGAACATTCATTCCGCCTTGAGAAACGAAAAAAGCAAACAACCGCTTCCCTCAATAGGAAAGGGTTATTAGCTTTTCAAGAGGAACCTCGAGAGGTTCGTTGCGCTCAACGCGGCGCGCAGTTCACACCAACTCTAAAATCTCTGCAAGGGTTTTTTTGGTTTTTTTTTGCCCTTGCTTAATTAGCTCAGTTTTTCCGGCATTTTTTCCCAAAAATGGGATGCTAAAAACAGGCAACTTGCTCAGGTGATCCCGCAAAACCTCAAAATTGGTGCGTTGCGAAGAATCCATGTTAGCACCATTTATCGGATTCTGCAAACAGACGCCAAGTACCTCAGCTCCAATGCTTTGCAGATATTCCACCGTCAACAAGGTGTGATTCAAAATACCTAATTCGTTCCTTGCAGCCACTAAAACAGGCATTTTCGTCGCCTTCAGGAAATCAGACCACGTTTGGCCGCGCTCATTTAAGGGCACCAAAACGCCTCCTGCTCCTTCCACCAGCAACTGATCACATTCCTTTTCAACCAGAGAAACCGCCGCCTTCAGGGCCTTTACTTCCACTTTGCGGCCACTACGCCTTGCCGCCACCGCCGGTGTGGCCGGTGTTTTATAATAAAATGGATTCATTAAATCCATGCGCACCCCTCCCGGTTGAAGTGACTGCAATAAACGCACATCATCCCGAGGCCCTGTGCACACAGGTTTCAACGCCAATGCATCCACCCCACTTTCTCGGAGGTGATGCAGCAACAGTGCCGTGAGAATGGTTTTCCCTGCACCAGTGTTGGTGCCGGTGATGAAAATGGAACGCGCCCTCATTCCCAATAGGTGTAGAGAATTTTTATATCCTTGGGATCTTTGCGTTGCAGCACAGCCACCAGGGTCCGCTGTTGCTTGCGCACCTCGGCCGTGACGCGAACCTCAAAAGTGGAGCTACGCACCGACATAAAACGCGCTGCATTCGCAGCTGCTTCCCGAGTAAAACCCGGCACTTGCTGCAACTGCTGTACGTTGTCAAACGGCTCATCATCCTCCGTTCCGTCGAGACCATCCAATCCCACGCGCATGTTCACTATTGACGCCGCAGTAACCGCCGGATCCCCCGGTAGCGGCACCAATTGTAATACCTCTTCGTTGGCAGTGTTTATATTGATGTAACCCAACGAAATCGGTGTAAACAAATCCACTAGGGCATAAGCGTAATTAAGCGACTCCTCCCCTTCCTCGACTAAAGTGGGTTCTGCACCTGCCGCCAGTGAATTCTCAGCGGTACCCCAATACATTTCCGGCGTGATGTCTTTGATAAGCAACAGTTCTCGCAGGTCATCAATAAATGCGTTTTTGGCCACATACCCTAGTGGCTCATAGTATTCACTTTCAGCCCCATTCACCGACACGTTATCATCCTGATCACACCAGTCGATGATGGCATCGGTGAGATAAGGAATCAGTGACACATCGACACCCATCATCCCGAAAGCCTGCTCAAATGGATAACGGCCCATCGACCGGCCTGCAGCACGGTTGATATTGAACTTCCGCTCCAAATCCACAATCTCCACTGCGCAACGCCAGCTTTGAATCTCCTGCTCTTCATCTGGTGTAGGATTGGGGTACAGCAAACCAATAACCGTACCGGGCGCCCAACCACTATTAGTCATATTGAGGGTGTCGTGAAAGAGGTTCAAACCATTGGTCACACCCGGTCCTCCCGCCCATTTCTGATTCAGCGAATCATAAGGTGTTTCGGTGTCGGCCATTTGCTGGCTCAGCACATACTTTGCGTACTCAACTCCCGAACGACAAAGCCAGTCCACATCTGATTCTGCATCGGAATTACGGGCTAAAATTGCCTCGACCTGCATATTGGTCGTAAAGGCTGCAGCCAAAACAGAGAGCACAATCACGAAGCCGAGCACGACCAACAGCGCCACCCCTCCTTTCTTCTTATTGGGGGATATTGATCCCTGTTTTGAATGAATTTGGATCTGCACTAGTTTAGCGCTATAATTTATAATGGTTGGTACCCCAAAGAACCATCATCTTTAATAACCCAAATGTTGCCTGTCGGTGGACTTGGGAGAGCTGTCAGATAACCTTCATTAACTAGTGTAGTAACACTGGGAGGAGATGAACCGCCGTTTAAAGCCGCGTAATCGATAATTGCGTCATTAATCGTTGTGTAACCAGGAATCGTAGCATTACCTGATTTCCAGCTCGTGCTCGGAGCCGGACCGCTTCCTGTACCGCTTCCTGTACCGCTTCCTGTACCGCTTCCTGTACCGCTTCCTGTACCGTATCCTGCCCTAGGGCCACTGGGACCGCCTTTTCCTGTTCCTGAACCACGTCCCTTACCGCTAGCCCTTTCCCTCATCCTTTTAGCCCACTCAGCTTTTTGGGCGTCAGTATACCGACTTCTACCATCCTTTCCATCACGCCCACTTTGTTCTGCCTGTTTTTTGCGCCACGCTGCAATTTGCTCTGCTGTTGGCCTTTTCCTAGAACTAGTTCTAGAGTCACCTTTTCCCCCACGCGAACCGCCACCCCTAGCTTGAGGCAGAGGTGGATTCTGCATGGCCTGAGTGATACTCTCAGAGAAGACAATGATTTCGCGTTTTTGGATTTCCTCAATTCTTGCCGCCTCACCATCAGCTCTTTTGAAGGCCAATTCAAATTTTAGCCGAGAAGGCACTGAATTGGTTTCAGTCCATTCACTCACCCACTCGTTGTTAATAGTACTCCAAAACACAAAGAAAAATGTGTCTAGATTCGGCCCCAGAACCCAGCGCTTGGGTTCCTGAATATCCTGCGTGTTGATCGGCTGCATGAGCGCCTCTTGGTACATCACGAGTGATCGGCCCAAATATTCATCATCCTCAACCTGAAAGGTGATTCGCCGTAACCGCTGTGAGCCAAACTCTTTGTTACCTAGAAAACCGGGAGGAACCCGCGAAACAAAGCTAATGCTGGGATATTCGAAAATCGTAGTGTCCGCCAGAAAGGAATACTGCTCTTTGCTCTGCTCATAATAAACCAAGCCGCTCAGTGAGTCTTCGATGGTTTTAAGAGCGATTCTTTGCCGTTGAACTTCAACCGAAGCTTCGGCTCCTGCCACCGTAGAACGGGCCACCGAAAAGAAGACTCCGTAAACCATGGTCAACACGATCGACAAGATAGCAATCGAAACGATCGTTTCCACCAAAGTAAAAGCTGATTGTTTTATCTTCATTTCAACTATCTTCCACCGGACGCTGCCCCACTTCCCTGAGCCCCGCCCATTTCAACTTCAGCGACGTCCGGCCTGAACATTAGAAAACGTATCTGATATTCAGCAAAATCGCCACCACCAACTTGCTCCTCAACCGTCACGATGGCCTGATACAAGCCGTTGGTAGCATCTAAACTCATTATATCCCTTTGCCAACGTGCATCCGGATAAAGGGTGAAATCACCACCTCCATTCCCTCCAAAATCCTCATCCATCGGCTCACTCAGCCCGGTTGCCAGCGTACCGTCGGGTTCAGGCAACTCCACCAAGGTCTTCGCGGCCAGAGCACCTAAGTCCGGGCGCTGCTGCTGCATCACTCGCACCAACTGAAGTCCTTGTCCCACTAATTGAAGAATGGCGAAAATCGCCACCACAAAGATACCCACGGCAATCAATACTTCAGCTAAGGTGAAAGCCATAATGTCCTTTTTGTGAGCCTCCATTATCTCGTATTCTCGTTAATGACAGTAGGCTGACCGGTCACCGGATCCAGACTTAGAATGTAGGCTTCGCTCCCATCCGTTACCCTTAAATCCACAGGCTCTGCCGTTCCATTTGGATAAAACCTCAACTCCAATTGACCGAGGAAATCTTCATCAATTGGCTCGATAATCTGGAGGTCCGCTTGCAATTCCACGCGTTCCAACACTTCACCTTGTTCCACTAAATTTGCTTCCATACCAGTCTCTGGATCAATCCCCATTACCGAACGCGCCACTGTGCGAAGGGTCACGAATTCCTCCGCATCGTTAAGTACCAGCTCTAATGTCCGCTTATTTATGATCGCGTCACTGCGTGCCTGTCGGCACATTCCCTCAACATCACTAATAGCCTGTTCCAAAGGCGCCTTTCTCACAAAAGCCCGAAAAGCAGGAATACTAATTCCAATAATTACGCCCATGACCGCCACCACCACCATCAGTTCAACCAATGTAAACGCGCGTTTCATCGACCAATAGCGGAGGTAATTTTGAACATCGCCTGCAACACGCCTACCAACATAAAGCCCACCACCCCGGCGATAAAGACAATCAGGATTGGCTCGATCAAGGTTGTTACAACGCGCAGGTTGGTTGTCAGTTCGTTATCGTACGTTTCGGCCAAATTTTCCAAAGCCGACGGCACATCGCCCGTTTGCTCACCGATGTGAATCAAGTCGACCATTAACTTGGGAAACACCCCGCTCCTAGCCAAGGGTTGCGCCAGCGTCTTACCATCAGTTACCCCCTCACGCGTACGAGCAATCGCATCCTGCAAAACGACATTTTGCACAACACTCTCGGTTATTTTTAGGGCCGTTAGCACTGGCACGCCGTTGCGCAAAAGCGCCCCGAGCGTCCGGGCAAACTGCCCAAACATAGTAGGTCGCACGATCTTTTTAACCAACGGCGCTTCCAGCAACCAACCGTGCAGTCGTTCCCTACCCACTGCGGTACTAAAGTAACCATTCACAAAAACTATTAGTAAAATACTTGCAATCAATACACCCCACCACCAATTAGCAAAAAAATCGCTCATACTTTGGAGTATCTGCGTGGATAAGGGTAAAGATACTTTCATACCATCAAAGATTTTCATGAACTTTGGCAAAATGTAGCTCATGAAAACAAAGATCAGCACTAGACCAAGCACGACTACAAACGCCGGGTAAACCAAGGCAGATGTCACCTTTTGGCGCACTTCTGCAAACCGTTCGTAGTGTTCGGCTAACCGAAGCAAAACTTCCACCAATGAACCGCCGCTCTCGCCGGCCTTAATCATATTGACGTACATCTCAGGGAAAATCCCAGGATGTTTTGCCAGAGCCGCTGAGAGGTTGTGTCCTTCGCGCACGTCATGCAGCAATTGCTCACTCACCGCGGCGGACACTCCGCTACCCTCAAGACTAATCATGCTGCTCAAGGCTGAAGTCAGCGGCATGCCGGCTTTCAGTAAATTCGCCAATTGCCGCGTGTAATTAGCCAGCTCCTGTAGCTTGGGCTTGGCATGACTGCGTCGGCGCGGGGCTTCCTCATTAAACACCATCTTCGCGGTCGCTGTCTTCACTTCTCCAACTCCGCCGGTAATGGAAACAGGGAATAATCCCTGCGCCGAAATCTGTGTCATCGCCCCGTTTCGGTCGGATGCCTCCACCGTACCTTGCAACTGTCGACCGTCCGCATCGCGGGCTGTGTATTCAAAAACTGGCATTACTTCATGATTTCCGCGGGATTCAAGCTTCCACGCCGATAACCAGCGCCATCTACTTCCACTTCCACGTACCCAATCTGGTTAAAAGACGCTTTTACCTGCTGAAAGGTTTCGCTCGACTGCAAGCGGCCCACTTCGCGGGGGATCACCTCAATGCGCGCCAGCGGGCCCCTTTCATGATGCCGCACGCGTACCTCACTAAAACCCAAGTCGCGTAAGGCATTTTCCGCCAGCTCAATCATGCCCACCTTTTCCGGGGTCACACGTTCCCCATAGGGAATGCGCGAGCTCAGGCAGGGCATGGCCGGTTTATCGGCCGTGGGCAAACCAAGCGCGCGTGAAACTCCCCGCACATCCGTCTTGGAAAAACCCGCTTCACGCAAGGGCGCCCGCACCTCAAATTCGCCGGCGGCCTGCGCGCCCGGCCGCCAATCGCCCGCGTCGCTCACATTTTCACCATACGCCAGCACGCGAAAATCGCGCTGGGCGGCAATGGCTTCCAGATGCGTAAACAGCTCGTGCTTGCAGAAGTAACAACGGTTAACAGGATTATTATGATAATCTGGATTCTCGAATTCCCCAGTGCCCACGATCTCTAAAGGAAACTCAAACTCCCCGGCCAGCGCTTTGGCTTCGGTCAATTCACGCCGCGGCAAGCTAGGCGAATCTGCAATCACCGCCAACATGCGGTCGCCCAGTTCCTCGCGCGCCACGTGCGCGAGCAGCACCGAATCCACCCCACCCGAATACGCGATGAGGCACGATTCGTACTCGCGCAGCACGGTCCGCAATGTGTTAAGTTTGGACAAAGCAAATAAACCAGCCCCAGCAGCTCGCCCCCTTTACTTGGAAAATTTTTGCTCTAAATGCCCGGAATGTCGAGCCGAACTTACCCTCTAAAGCGCCCAGCCTGCGCGATACTGGTGGCGAATCAGGCGATCGGCATCCGGCGCCCCTTTCACCTTCATAGCCTTCCAATCCCAATCCAGTTTCACATTGCCCAACCGATGAGACACAATCCCCAGCAACGGACATTCACTGAGCGGCCCGGCATAGCTAAAATCACTGCCGCAGCGACCGCCTTCGCGGCTGGCTTTCACCCATTCGGCATGGTGACCGATGGATTCAGGAATGCTCTTGGGCGGAGGCTGGAATCCCTTGAACTGATCCTCCGGCATCAGCCGGTGCGAACCGTAATTGGAAAATAATTTTCCTTTCTCACCCACAAACATAACGCCGCTCTTCCATTGCTTACGCTGGGCTTCCGTGAGGATCTCCGGGCGTTCGCGACCCTGATACCACACGAGCTTCACCGGCGGCTGATTGCCGCGCGCGGGATAGGTGTACTCCACCCGCATCGATTCGGTAACACGCTCGGGCCTTGCCTTACCGACCTGCGAATGAATCGTCAGCGGATGTTTCAGATCTAGCGCCCAATGCGCCAGATCGGCATAGTGACACCAGAAATCCGACAGGGTGCCTCCCCCGAATTCCCAAAAATGGCGCCAATGAAACGGTGCGTACTCCTTGCGGAACGGACGATACGCCAGCGGCCCCAGCCACAAGTCGTAATCCAAATCCTTCGGGATCGGCGCATCGGTCTCGGATAACCCGATGTTTCCATATTGCGCCCCGGCCCATACATGTACCTCGTGCACGCCCCCAATTGCGCCGCTTTGCACCACCTCTACCACGCGCCGATAATTGCTGCCGGAATGGATTTGGTTTCCCATCTGGGTCACGCGCTTATGCTTGGCGGCCGCCTCGGTAAGGGCACGCACTTCGGTGACCGTATGCGCCAAAGGCTTTTCGCAATACAGATGGCGGCCGCTCTTTAAGGCGCTCACGCCCACGATCGCATGCGTGTGATCCGGCGTGCTGCAAACTACCGCATCCAAATCCTTTTGATCCAGCATCCGCCGAAAATCCCGAAAACGCTTAGCGTCAGGATATTGTTTGCCGGCGGCGATGAGATTTTTCAGATCCACATCGCACAGGGCCGCGATGTGGGATTCTTTTACCGCAGCGACCCCGCGCAAATTGCTACCGCCCCGACCGGCAACACCCACGACTCCGATGTTAAGTTTTTCATTGGCCCCAAGCACTTTTCCCACATAAGGGAACGCCATGGCGGCGCCGGTGACTTGAAGAAAGGAGCGGCGGTTTGTTTGTTTCATTTGATCTCTCGCAGGTAAATGTTCCTGAAAGCCAGCGGACTGCCGTGGGCCTGCAATTCAATGGGCCCCTGTCCCGGCAATGGCTCACCCTCTTGCCAGTAGTTTTCCAATGGCGTGTTTTTCACGACGAGTTGCCCGTTTAAATAGACGTGTACGCGGTCTTCGATCATCAAAATTCTGAAGCGATTCCAATCTCCCGTAATTCGGTCGGCCTTGACCAAGGGTTCATTGAGCGCCTTCTTGTTGTTGAATAATGCCCCGCTCCCCGAGGCTGCCATCGGATTATCATCACCTCGCGGATCCCAAATCTGCACCTGCGGTTGGCCGCGCAAATACACACCGCTGTCGCCCTTGGGGCCAATCTTCCAATCCAGCCACAGTTCGTAATTCGCATAATCCTCGCGCACTGTGCTCAAGCTGTCGCCCTTTCCATCAAAACGCAGCTCGCCATCGACCACGCGCCAATGGGCGAGCATCTTTTGGTCCGCTGCCGATTGCTGCAACAAACGCTCATCGACTGCGAGGGCGACGCGCTTAGTGGGATCGTTATTCGGCTTGGCCAGCAAGCCCTTCCAATTTGCCAAGGTTGCCCCGTCAAACAACGGCTCAAATCCTTCGGGATGTTTGTTGTTCAACTGCACCTTCGCCACGGGCTTGATGCGAATGTTCCGAAAGTACACTTCGTCGTTATGGCCCAAAAATCCGATGTGGCCGCTCTCACGCAAGAGCCCCGGATGCTTCAGCAAAATCGCCGGATCCTTAATGTCGTTCAAATTCACATCCTGAATCACACGTCCATTTAGCCGCACGGTCACTCGACGGCCTATCACCGCCACTTCCTGTTCGTTCCATTCACCGACCGGCCGGTGCGCATTCAGTACGCTCGGTGCCGCCACGTTGTATAACGCGCCATGAAACTGCACTGGCTTCAGCTTCCGGCCATACCGCTCCTCTGCGTTGGCGTTATCCAGAATCTGCAACTCCATGCCTTCATAGGCCAGTGCCTTGCCCTGCATGGGAGTGCGAATGGCCAAGCCGTTGTTGGCGCCCCAAGTAAGCTTAAACTGAAATCGCAAAATGAAATCCGCGTATTCCTTCTCAGAAAACAACGCACCGCCGCCGCCTTTAGGGCAGTAGATCACTGGTGAAGTCACGCCGTCTTCAACCAGGTTGGTGACCGCAAAGCCGCCGCCCTTGGGATTGATCATCGTCCAACCCTTCAAAGATTGGCCATCGAACAGGCTACGAAAACCCGTTTCATTCGGAGCCGCCGTCTGGCAACCAGTGATGGAGAATAGACAGACGGTCAAAATTAAGTAGATTGATCTCTGAACCCTTTGAGCAAAAACAACGAATTGCGTCAGTAGCATGCTTCGTTTGTAACTAACCTATTGCCGCCGTCAAAGCTGAATTACCCCAAAATACACAACGTCCGCCGAACAACTTACGGGGATAAGGTTTGCCTAAAACGCCAAAAACGTCACCATACCGCCAATGAAACGCCGCTTTGCGCTAACCATGATGCTGGCCCTCACGCTGGCACCACTCCACGCCGAACTCACCAAGGAGCAGTGCGGCCGCATCACTAAGACCGTAGGCCAAATCATCGGCCAAATTCATTACCGGCAAACGCAGCTGAATGACGAGATCTCCCAACATCACCTGAAGAATTACCTCGACGCCCTCGACTTCAGCCACATGATTTTCTTGCAAAGCGATGTGGATTCCTTTGAAAAACTTTATGGCACGCGACTGGACGACCAAGTGCGTTTCGGAAGCCTACGTCCGGCCCATCAAATTTTTCAGCGCTACCTCGAACGTCTTGCCGAACGACAGAAAGTAGTCACAACGCTGCTGGAGAAACCGATGGATTTCTCGGAAAAAGAATCCTTCAACCCCGTGCGCGACGAATTGCCTTGGCCCAAAACAACCGATGAAGCCAACGAACTTTGGCGCAAGCGCGTCAAGTTTGAGCTGCTTGCCGACCGGCTCACCTACGCCAAGGCTGGCGAAAAGCCTGACTCCAAAAAAGTGGAGGAATCTGCCAGCAAAGTCCAGCGTCGCTACGATCGGCTTTTGAAGACGATGAAGGCTTACGAGGAAGGTGAAATCATGGAGCTTTACCTCAGCTCACTCACTCGTGCCTACGATCCCCACTCCGATTACATGAGCCCGCACGAGACTGAGAATTTCAAAATCAACAGCATCGACATGCAGCTCACCGGCATTGGAGCCGTACTCCAAGCAGATGACGGCTACACCAAAATCGTCCGAATCATGCCTGGTGGCCCCGCCAACCGCAGCAAACTCATCAAAGCTAATGACCGCATTATCGCTGTGCAAAATCCCGGCGACAAAGAGGCTACCGATATCTTGGATATGAAGCTCGATAAAGTTGTGTCCCTCATTCGCGGCAAAAAAGGGTCCGTTGTGAAACTCACCATCATCCCCGCCGGCACCGATGAACGCAAAGTCATTAGCATCACACGCGATGTCGTGAAGCTTGAGGATCAACTCGCCAAAGGCTACATCATCGAACGTCAACGTGATGGCAAACGCGAAAAGCTTGGCATCATCAAACTACCAGGCTTTTACGACAAATGCTCCAGCCACTGCCGGATTTTACTCGAGCGATTCAACAAGGAGAAAGTCGGCGGCGTCGTTCTAGATCTAAGACACAACGGAGGCGGCATCCTTCAGGAAGCAGTGAACCTCGCCGGCCTGTTCATCACCCGCGGGCCAGTTGTTCAGATTAAAGACTACCGCGGCCGCCAACGCGTCATGAGCGACGTCAACATAAACGTCACCTACAATGGACCATTGGTCGTCGCTGTCAGTCATATGAGCGCCTCAGCCTCCGAGATTGTCGCCGCTGCCCTGCAAGATCACGGACGCGCCGTCATCGTCGGCAGCAAAGCCACCCACGGCAAAGGTACTGTGCAACAATTGCTCCCGCTCAACCGCTCCTTCATCGCCAACCTCGCTGAAGACTCCGGACAGTTGAAATTCACCATTTCAAAATTCTACCGTATCAACGGTGCCACTACCCAACGCGATGGCGTGGCTGCCGACATTGTCCTGCCTTCCATCATGGAGTACCTCGGCACCAGCGAAGGCGAACTCCCCCGCGCACTCGAAGCCGACCGAATCGCCGAAGCGGAATATAAATCGCTCGATCAAGTCAGCGCCTTTTTCACCTCACTCCGAGGCGCATCCAGTAAACGCATCCAAACTGATCAGGATTACAAATATATCCAGCAGGACATCGCGCGCGCCAAAGAGCGCAAGGAGAACCCCAGCATTTCCCTGAATGAAACCGCCCGCCGCAAAGAACGCACCGAAAACAAAGACCGTATCGAGGCACGAAACAAGGAACGCGCCGACCGCGCATTGCCCGAGGAATCCTACTACGAAATCGACATCAAAGGTGCCCAGGCCAATAAACCCCTTAAAAAATTGGACCCACCCAAACCCAAAAAGGAATCCACCGACCCCGAGCCCAACCCTGCCGAGGACCTCAATACCTTCAGCTTGGATCCCGAATTACGCGAAACTTTGCAAATTTTGAGCGATTTTGTGATTTTAAACAAAAAATTGGCAGGAAATTAGTCATTTACCCGGTAACTTTCATCGCAACAAACCGTCTATACCATAAGTAAAAGTGGCAACTGGCATTTGAATTGCTCCGTAACGAGATTGACTAACCCCCTGATTTCAGGGAAAATACAAAAAAGGTGGCACAAAAATGTTTACGATGAAATCACGATCACTCATGTTTTGCGCCTTGTTCATGGCCTGCACAGCTATGAGTCAGCCCATCGCTCGCTTTCTCTGGACACCTGTTGTTCGCCCGTTTGACTACCGCCCTGCATACGGTACCAACGCCTATAACCCCGAAAACAATGGCTCAACCGACACCACGGGGTACAACGCCAACAATTTGAACAACAACCAAGTCGTCAAATGGAATTCGCTTACGTCACTCATCGAGTTTAACGCCACTCAAACACTCGTGATCGGCAGCAAGAGTAACGAACGGAAAACCCGCTGGAACAACAGTTCCACACAAAAGGCCACGAACCCAAATCTCCGGTTGGTTACCCCTACCCCAAACGCCAATCCAAATGAACCTAAAATTAACATTTACTCTGCACCTCAACGGCGAATGATTGACGATCGGAATGCATCCGAAAGTTACCTTATCTACAGCTCAAACCCGTTAGTTAAACC
>CAJWMQ010000093.1 GCA_913042895.1 uncultured Verrucomicrobiales bacterium
TTTTTTTATTGCACCTGCTTTTGCTAATGCACCACCAGCATAAGTTGCAGGGTCAGTAAGCACTGTATAAGCTCCATCAATAATTCCTGATAATAAATTAAAAGATTTTGTTCCTGGTTCAAATACTTCAACAGCAGCTACACGACCAGGAGATAATTTTACAGTACCCTTTCTACCTCTATAAGTACCTGCATGACCTTCTCTTGTATTCATTTCTAATTGTGTAATTGGTTTACCATAATATTCTTGTATGATTTGTTTTACTTCATCAGGATTTGCACGATTTATCGTAACGTCAGTTACTTCTTTTTCAAATGTATTTTCCCAGGTCTCGCCGCCATCTTTTGATACATAGAAGCCGGAGTTGGAGTTAATTGCTCCAGCATAGATCAAATCACTATTCATAGGGTGTACGTATACTTTCGAGAAAGAGCCGACGTTGGATAACCCAATCAATTCCCAAGTCTCGCCGCCATCGGTGGACTTGAACATACCGGCACCGAGGTAAATATGAGATCCGGCAACCGTACCGGGGCCTGCACCGCGAACTGCTTCGCCTGTTCCGGCATATATAATATCCGGATTCTGCTCATCATAGCAAAGAGCTCCCATCGATAGTCCGTTCTGATCATCGAAAACCGGTTTCCATGTGTCACCATAATTTGTAGTTTTCCATATACCGCCAGCAGCAGCACCAAGCAATAGAGTTCCGGGACTGGTTGGGTGGCAAACAAGTGCTTTTACGCGACCACCTATACCATAAGGACCGATTGCTCGCCACTCAGGTTGCTGAGCCAGCATATACGCCTGGCCTTTTTCATTATGAATCATTTCTTCCATTTCGTTGATTGCCTTTATCCGGGCATCGCGAGAGATATATTGATTCGGATATGCTTTTTGCATATAATATTCAAGATTTCGTCTCATTGGTTTAGGCATCTCGTTAGCTTTTTCTATAGATAAATAACCTGAGAAAAAGTTTTTCTGCGGTGCTACGATTTCTTGTGCATAAAGCGAAGAAATCGAAATGAAACAAATCAGTAAGAAAGTAGTTATTTTCATTGGATGGCCCTTTTTATTCTATGAATTCAATTTATTTGCGTGAGAGTAATTCGTTAATATCAAAAAATAATAAGAAAAATTCCACTATTATTAAATAATAACGGATTTTTTTTTAATTTAATGGAAAGTATTAATTACAAATTAATATTAAATTAAAATGGACTTCAAAGAATTCTCTTCTACTATTAACAACCCCGGACCTCCCGAAAAGGTTACAAAAGAATTGCAAGCATTGTGGTTGGATGCGAATAATCAGTGGCACGAAGCTCACGAATTAATCCAATATCTGCCGGGTTCGAAGGCTGCCTGGGTGCACGCCTATCTTCATCGCAAAGAAGAAGACGTTGCAAATTCAGATTTTTGGTATGCACGTGCCGGTAAAAATGTGCCTCGGTGCGACTTCGAGGAAGAGTGGGAAGAAATTGTAAAAAGTATGCTATAGGAGAAACTATGCCGGGAATCGAATTTAAAAGGTTTAGGAGGATTAGAAATAATCCGGTATTGAGAAATATGGTAAGGGAAACACGATTGAATCTCGATGATTTAATCTACCCCTTATTTTCATATCCGGGCGAAAACATCAAAAATGAGATAAAATCTATGCCGGGAGTATACCAGTTTTCTATTGATAAACTAGTAGAAGAATGTTCCGAAGTTGTGGATCTGGGTATCCCTGCTGTTATTCTTTTTGGTATTCCTGAAGATAAAGACACGAAAGCCTCTGGTGCTTTCGCCGAGGACGGAATAGTACAGCGGGCAATCAGAGCAATAAAAAAGAAACATCCTAAGTTATTGGTAGTGGCAGATGTCTGCCTTTGCGAATATACTTCGCACGGACACTGTGGCATGATACGCGATGGCGAAATCCTAAATGATGAATCTCTCGTAGTGCTATCAAAAACTGCTGTCAGCCTGGCAAAAGCCGGTGCTGACCTGATCGCTCCTTCCGACATGATGGACGGCCGGGTGGGCGCGATTCGTTCAGCATTGGATGCGGCCGGTCACACGCAGGTTGCCATTCTTGCCTACTCGGCCAAGTACGCTTCGGCGTTTTATGGTCCGTTCCGCGATGCGGTTGGCAGCCAGCAAGCCGTCGGGAAAAGTTATTTGGATAAGAGGACTTACCAACTGAATCCGGCCAATCCTCGGGAATCCATGATGGAAGCTGCATTGGATATCGACGAGGGGGCCGATGTGTTGATGGTCAAACCGGCCGGGGCGTATCTCGATATTTTATGCCAGTTGCGGCAGCTGACGGATTTGCCGTTGGCGGCGTATCAGGTGTCCGGCGAATACGCGCAAATTCATGCAGCGGCGGAGAAGGGCTGGCTGGACTACGCGGCGACGCGGGATGAATCCCTGCTGGCGATTAAGCGTGCGGGCGCCAATTTGATTCTCACTTACTTCGCCAAGGAGATCGCCGAAGAACAGGCCTAGTCTTCGGTCGACGGCACCTGCTGCATCGTGACGGTGACCGGCGTGCTACAGCTTAGGTTGTACTCTTCCTGTAATTCGTAGGCCGCCAAATTCACCGCATCGCGCACGATCAATAATTGATGTGGCGAACGCAGCACATACGCCAGCCGCCAGCGCACGGCGTGGTTGCCGTTTTCCTTGAGCGCAATACGCGGTTTGTCCTCGTCGGAAAGGCCATCCGTTGCCTGACACGCTCGTTGATAGACTGCCTTCAAGTAGGCTTTTACATGATCGGCTGGTAAATCGTAGCCGATTTTGAAATCCACATAATCTCGGAACACGCCACCAGGGTTCTCTTTGTAGAAATCTACGCGGCATTTGAGGAGCGTGGAATTGGGCACTTCGATGTCATGCCCGCGCACCAAATCGCGGATGATGGTTTGCAGTCCGCGAATTTCGAGAATGATGCCAAGCATGTCTTCATCGGGAATCGCAATTACATCCCCGCGCTGCATGCGTTCACCGCTAATCAAAAGAATACCGCTAAGGAAATCGCGCAGCCAATAATCCTTGGTGGTAAAAACCAGCACGGCGAGAAAGCCGACCACGCCAGTGGTTTGCAGGGAACTAGTAAGACCCCAGATGTTGATGAGCACTACCAGTGTGCTTAAGAGAATGACCCCGCTGGCGACCAGCTCGAGGGTGCGCGAAGTGGAGGTTTCCACTTTGCGAGTGAATCCCATCACTGTGATTTCGTTGCCATAGCGGGCCAGCAACAACGCCTCGGTCAGGTGCACTAGCAGGTAGGCGATCAGGAGGGCGAGAAAGGTTTGGCTCAGTTGATCCGCCGGAAAGTGGTCGCTGTTCATTATCAGTGACACCACGAACATCACAAAGACGGTGAGGTTGAACCCGTGCAAAATGCGCAGGCGTGCCCACATTTTGGCTTCGTCCTTGATCTCGCCATAGTGCGACGCAATAGATTTAGAAAATAGAAAAACCAGCGCGTTAACTGCGAAGGTAAAATACTCTAGTGCCGTCAGATGCTGTAGGCGAGGCACGACGATATCATTCCAGAAATCCATAGTAATTTAGCTCAAATAATTCCGTAAAAATACTAAGGTGGAGTTGATTTTTTTGAATACCAAAACTATTTAAATAACCGTACTTATGCGATCTGGCTCAAAAGCCTCGATTAGTTTGTCTACCCTTGCCCTTTCGCTGGCACCAATAGATTCCCCTGTGGTCTTGATGGCAGTGTTGAGTTGTTCAACTTCATTATCGCTCAAAGCCCCAGTGCCCTCTCGATTTAAATAAAATTTTGCTATGCTGTACCAACGGTAGGCTTCACTTAGATTTTTATCCACGCCGTGACCATGGAAATAAAGTCCGGCTAGATTCAGTTGAGCTGAGCCAATACCTTTTTCGGCACTAAGTCGGTACCAGTTGGCGGCTTTTTTTAAATTCATTTCTACTCCAGCTCCTTTTTCCAACGCTCGTCCATATGAGAACTGTGCCAGTGCGTGTCCGGCTTCTGCTCCCTTGTGGTACCATTTTGCGGCCTCGAATAAATCACTAGGTTTATTCTCGGTGCCTGATTCGCTGAGAACACCGGCAAAATACATGGCTTCGGGATGGCCGGGGATGATGATCTTTTCGCCGACCTTAAGGTAGTCAACATCCATTTCGGGATTAAGCGTGCTCATATCACGGATCAAAACGTTATATAGGTCAGCAATATCAATAATGGTCTCGGTGGATTTTTGTACCACATGATTAGTAGGGGTGGCTGAAGCGATATACCAAGCCAAAGCATTATCAAGATTCTTGGTTTCCTCTTTGCCTTCCTGAAAAGCTAAGCCTTTTTCAAACTGACTGACACGATTACCCCATTTTGCGGCTGCATCACGGTGGCCCGTGGAATTCGGTTCTTTGCAAGCGACGCATGTCAGCAGAAAAATCCATAGCCCCAAGTCTTTTGCCCTCATGGGCTCACCCTAACTGAAATGACGGGCTGCTTCAAGATTTCCCCATAAATTTGACTGGCGGACTGGATTGGTTTAATGCGGACCCGTGTTAAGAATTGGATTAATCCTGCTTGGTTTTTGTTGTTGGTTAGGTTGTGTGGATTTCGAAAAACAAACCATGGTGTATCGGCACTACCCCTAGGCCGCTACCCTGATGATTTGGCAACAGTAAGAGGTGATGGATCAATATGATCCGACCGCAGTCTAGTCCGATTTCTTTAAAACCATGGATGGGCTTTATAAAAAGTAGGGTGAAATTATAATCGCCCATGTGGATAATGCGCCCTTGTTCTCGGAGTGTGTGGAGTTAGCATTTGATGACAAAAAGGTTATTTAATGGCAGACTCCTCTTCCTTCCTTTCTCGCGCCGCTGGTACGGTGGTGAACCCGCTCTCTAAGGCCATGGGCTCGATGCGCGAAGTGCTCGAGCATCACACAGGTGAATCGGGCGAACAAAAGCTGTTGGAAAACATGCTGCAATTATTTGTCATCGTCCTGCGGGCGGATGGCGCCATTTCGGCGATGGAACAGCAATCGGTGGCGACTCTGGTGCGCGACACCTACGGCGAAGCCGCCTCCAGTAAGCTGCAGCAAATGCTAACCGTGGAGGACCCTCCCAATCTGGAGTCGGTGTGCGCCGGGCTAAATGTATTGTCTGGCGAGGAAAAGGAAACGTTGCTGCGCGCTTTGTTCATCGCGGCGTTTGCGGACAACGGCTTTGCCCAGGCTGAAGAGGAGTGCCTGTACCAAATCGCCTGTGCCCTAGGGATCTCAGACGAAACCTTTCGCCGTGAAGAAGCGGCCGCGTTGGAGGAGCATAACCGCCGTATGAAACTGGTGCGCAGCAGCACCGGATTGATCGCTTCGGTGGTGGTGATTGGCATCTTCGTGCTCACGGCCACCTTCCTGAAAGCCGTCTTGTTTGGCCTGATCCTCGCCTATTTTTTCCAGCCCCTCCAACAGCGGTATCAGAGCAGCTTTCTTGAGAGTGGTTTGATGGCGAGGCTCATTGATTTGGCCAAGCTGGTGTTTGTGCAGCCTTTTGTGTGGATCATGGGTAAGGTGAGCGGCCTTTTTAGAAAAACGCCCGCGGAACCGGAAGTGCCGGTCAGCGGCGATGCCGTCGTGCAACAGGCAATCAGTCGGTCATGCAATGCCGCCGTGCTCACGGTGTCTGGTGCTCTGGTGTTAATTTTGGTTGGGGTGGTGTTGCTGACGTTGAGCGTGAAGCCCAAAAAGATTGATACAGATAAGGCACGCACGCAAATGGCTGCGGTGGCAGGCAAGGCTGGTTCGTTGCCGCTGGTGGGGGAAGAAGCTAAGAAACTACAGGCCACCTTGAATGATCCTGAGGAATTTGCGGCCCTGCGCGAACGGATTTTTGCCCGCGCTCAAAAAGATGAGGCGACCCAAAAATCCTTGATGGGGGGAGCTTCTAAGGCCCTTGGCGCAGTCGTGGGCGTGCTGAGTGCCGTTGGGACTCTGGCGCTGAACACGTTGCTCTCGATCTTTTTCTTCTCGTTCTTCCTCGGCAAACTTGCCGCCTTCCGCCAACGCAACGGTGCGGAGGTCAAGGAAGGCGATTACCTCGTACAAAGCCTATTTGAAACCTCTTGGCTGCCTACCACCAGCGAAGAGACCTTACAAAGCGCCGCGGAGGTGATCAACGAGGTCTTCTTTAAGCTCAAGACATGGGTGCGCGGTTATATGTGGATTATTATTATCGAGACTGTGATTTATGTGACCGTCTTTCTGTTGCTCGGTGTGCCGTACGCCATTCCGCTAGGAATGCTCGCGGGGCTAACGGTGCTATTGCCGTTCTTGGGGCCGATGGTCAGCGTGGTGCTCACAGTGGGTACTTGCGTGGTGACCGGCCATGCCGATCCTACGCTGCTCGTGTTGGTGGGGAGTACCTACGTGATCATGAACATGGTGGTCGAACAACTCTTCCTCTACCCTGCCTTTGTGGGCGAGGCGTTGGGTTTGAATATTCTGGAAACCCTGATTGTAGTGTTGCTGGGCGGGTTGTTTGCCGGCTTGGCGGGAATGATCTTCGCCGTGCCGGTGGCCAGTGTGTTGAAGTTCCTGATCCCGCGCCTCTATCAAAGTATGCGGGCGGGGGATGAACTGGCTCTGCCGGAATCAGGGGGGGCGGCGCCGACCGACTAGCTGGTGACGCGCTCCATTATTTGGCCACCTTGTAGAGCTTGCTGTTACTGCGCACGTACAAGGCGCCGCTACCCACAGCGGGGCTGCCTAGGACTTGTTCGCCGAGATCGAGTTTGCCGGTGATTTCCCCTTCCTCCGCAGTGGTGTCCACGATCTGCATTAGGCCGGCTTCGTTGACAAAATACAGGTAATCGCCGGCGGCCACGGGCGTGGCGCTGAACGGGCCTTTGAGGCGGAGTTGCCAGCCGCGCTCGCCGGTTTTGGTGTTGCCGGAGCTCAGCACGCCGGCCCTGTTGGTGGTAAAGACCTTGTTTCCGATCACGATCGGACTGGCGGTGCCCGGTTGCAGACGGCCGCTTTGCCAGAGTTGCTTGGGGGTGTTGGCGGCGTCGGCATCATTAAGTTTCAAGGCGGTGATGCCGTGGGAGGGAATGTACAACACGCCGTTCAGCACAGCGCTGGAGGGAATGGTGGAGGCGCCGTCTTCGTAGCTCCAGGCGTTGGAGCCGTCCTCGGTGCGGATGGCGTCGATGCCGGTCTTAGATTGCAGGGCCACGAGGCCGGATTTCAGGAGCACGGGCGAGGTCCAATTGGCGGCCTTGGGGCGATCCAATCGCCAGCGGTTGAGGCCGTTGGTTTTGTTCAGGCCGAGCGTGTAGGATTCACTGTCGTTTTCCACCTGTACCACGAGCGTGTCGCCGGTGACGACCGGGGAGCTGCTCATGCCGAGGCTGTTGGAAACATTGGCGTAATCGGCGGTGAGACCGCGTAACCATTGAAGGTTGCCGGCGCGGTCGAGGCAGATGACGTCGTTGGAGGAAAACACGGCGTAGATGTTTTTGCCGTCACTGCAGGACGTGGGCGCGGCGACGCTGGTTTTGTCGTGGCACATCGTGCGGCCGGTGGCCCAGAATTGCCGATGCCATGCCACGCTGCCGTCCTTGGCGTTGAGCGCAAGAACGTGCAGGCGCGATTGAGTGGGGCCGCTGCTGCAGGTGACAATGACGTGGTCGCCCAGCACGAGCGCGCCGGAAAGACCGCGGCCAGGCAGGGCGATGGACCACTTGAGGTTGTCGTCCTGCAGGGTGGTGGGGAGGTTTTTATCAGTGGACACCCCGTTGCCGTGCGGGCCACGGAACTGGTTCCAGTCCTCGGAATGAACGGTCAAGCCGAGGGCGAACGTAAGAGCGATGAGGCTGTTTTTCACGGGAATTCTTTTTGATGAGTCGGGTGAGGTTAGTTGCGCGGGCGCCGACCGGGGGTAGGGTTGTTGCCGCTATTGTCGGTGCCGGTTTCGGGCGTGGGCGGCCGGTCGGCGGCTAGTACGGCCGTGCCGGTGGCGTCACAGACGCGTAGTTGGAATTGCCATTGCTTGGTCCAGGATTGTTGTTGCTCGTTTTGGCAAAGCTTCACGAGGAAGGTGTTACGGCCCTTGGTAAGATTGATATCGAGCTGGTATTGGTCGATGCGTATACCGCGATGATATTCGTCGCGGCTGAACACCAACTGGCCGTTGTGCCAGATCTTCCAAGCATTTTTGCAGCCCAACCGCAGCTGCGCCGGCCCGGTGCTGGCGGCGGTGTATTCGGTGTAGGCAAAGGCGGTGACTTCCTTTAGGCCATCGCCGGGGCCGGGGTAGGCTTTGTTGATGTCCACCATGCCGTACTCGTCGGCCGTGATGAATTCGGTCCATTTCACCTTGCCGGCTTTGCCTTCATACGTGGCAGAGAGATCGATTTTTTTCTCGGGGGGAAACACAGTGGCAAAGCCTTTCCGCTCGGTGTTGTCAAACGGCCCGATAACATTCCAGTGCATGAGAAATCCAAAATGCCTTGGGAGATCCACCTTTTGATTGAGTTGGCGTAGGGCTGTGGTGGCGGCCTGAATCTGATCAATATCACGCGCAGCATCGAGCGCCTTGCGGAAATCCTTCACCGCAGCCTGGGTTTGCTTGGAGGTCTGCTTGGCGGTACCGGCTTCCAGCACGTGTGCCACGGCGTCGCGTCGAAGTTCCACGCTGGGATCATTGATCAGACCGGGGATCAGTTTATCTGCCAGCTTCGGGTTGGATTTTTGGATGAGCTCAAAGGCTAGTCGACGTGCGCGCGGTTCCTGTTTTTGGTCCGCAATAAAATCGAGCAGCGCCTGCTGCGGCAGCTTGCCGCCCCGATCGGCGATGGTGTCTACCGCGGCGCGGAGCCAGTTAGCGGACAACGGCGAGGAATCCTTCATGGCGCGGAGAATCTCAGGTAGCGCGGCGGCGTTCGCCTGCGCGAGCGATTTCCAAGCCTTGGCGGCCGCGGTATTACCTTGGCCTTCGGGGCCGACGGACCGGATGGTTTTGATGGAATCAGAAACAGACGCAGCTTCGCCCGTGAAACAAATCGTGGCCGTCGACAAAAAAGCGAAAAGGAGTTTCATGGACAGCAGCCTAGACGTCCACCGCGTGCTTGGCAAGGCGCTTGGCGCTAGTCGTTGATGGCCACTCGAACGGGGACGAGTCGTCCTAAATACGCGCCTGCTGCCTGCAAATCCTTCTGGAGATTCTTCATTTCCTGATCGTATGGGTCTGCCAGCGTATTATGGGCAACTTCAAGCGCCTTGGTTACGTTAACTTCCGGTAGATTCACAGAAGGTAGTGCGGGTTGTTTTACGGCTGCTATGGGTGGATCGAGAGGGGATGGCAGAGAGGCAGTTCGGGGGTAGAGGAAAAAGGCAATTACCGCACAGGCCGCAATAGGCACCCAGACGGGAACGGAAAGAGTGGGCTCAGTCCTGGGTTCGGTGGACTGTAGGGCATTGATAATACGCGCCCGCAGGAACGGTGGGGCTTCTGGTGCTGGAGAAGGTTGCTCAAGTTGCTCAATGAGCCTTGCCTGTTGTTGGTAATGGTCACGGCAATTTGGACAGTTAGCAATGTGAGTTTTCGTAGAACGAGGTAGTTCCTGATTATCGTCCAGTGCGCGATCAATTTTCCAACGATGAATTAGGCAGAACATGGTGCACTTCCTTTATTGTAGTTGAGTTGTTGAACTGTTGAGATTGAGTTATCGATTTCGGGTTCTGGATTTTTTTTAGCTTCGGATGATTCCAGAGCGGATCCCAAATTTTTTCTGGCACGATGCAGCATGACTTTTACAGAAGTTTCACTTCTGTCCATTATATCTGCTATTTCAGCGATACTCAGCTGCTCCCGATACTTCATCCACAGCACATCAAACGCTTCAGGTTTTAATGTTTTTCTAGCGACACGCCATAGGACAGCATACTCTTCGGTTTCAGAAACAGTTTGTGCAGGCGTGGCGTGATCAACCATACTAGAAGCCGCTGCCTCTAGCTCGCAGTGTGTTACTCGACCGTGCTTTCGGTAATGACTAACAGTCAGGTTACGGGCGATGGTGTAGATCCAAGTAACAAACCGGGCGTCACTACGGAAGAGGTGAAGCTTTTGCCATGCGCTCACAAAGGTTTGCTGGGTGAGGTCTTCAGCGTCTTGCCGTGAGGGTGATTTTTGGCAGAGAAAGTGAAATAAACGCGCCTCATGGCGGCCCACAAGTTCCTCAAAAGCGGCTAAAGATCCCTCTTGGCCTTTACGGGCTAAATCCTCATCCGATATGTCTGACCAGTTAGCTATTTTGGTTTTTCCCTCGAATATTAGATCGGTCTAGAAATCGATTTTTCCGTCTTTGAGTTGCTTGTTGGCCTCCTCAAGAATTGTCGCTACCGGGATTGCCATACTCATGCGAACCAACTGTTTCTCCTGTGAGATTTTGACGTCTTTGAGAAATTTCGCCGCCTCTTTGGCCATTGAGTTATCAGTATTACCAGCCTGTAGTTGGACGATGGCCAGAAGCCCTTGCATCATTTGCTGGATTTGCACGGCAAATTCGTCGTTAGCCGTATATAGGTGAATGTTCGTCTCAAAGTTTTTGTCCTTTTCACCCATTGTGATGCCGATTTTTTTTACGTTCTCCAGCATCTTGGCTTGGGGAGGAATGGGTAGTCCCTCAAGAGAAGCCATCCCCATGATGAAATAAGCTTTGGGATCAAGTTTGAGTTCCTTGAGTTCCTTTCCTTTCAGGGTTTTAGTTTTTCCACCTAAAGTTGATAGGGCTAGGGAAACGTCCTCTTTAGTGCTCCCCATTACCAGAAGGTTTTCGCTGACAATGGAGCCGTATTCGCGCTCACCGGAATCTTCATCCCGCCAGGAATGTAATTTGTTTTTGCCTGATTTCTCGGTTTTGAAGGTTTTATTGGCCTTGAGCAAAGTCAGCAGGTGTTCTTGATCGAACTTACCACGAATGAGTGCCACGCCGTTTTCATCGGGTTGCTCTGCATCCACATGTCCGAAAGCCGTTACATCAGCCAAATCCTCCCGTGGATCAAATTTTAGCATTGCCGAAAGGGCATCAATGGCACCGGCATGTTCATCCATTTGCTTCATGGCAAACTTGCCCAGTTCGCTGGTTTTGAAGCCATCGAAATCCATATGAATAACCCACTGGGCACTGGCGGGCACTTGCTTGATATTCAGACCCTCCGCTGTGGCGTGAAACGCCAGTCCGGCGAAGGCGAGGGTGGTAACAATGATGTTTTTCATAGTTAAAGAGTGATCGTTCAAAATGCGTCGAAACGCCCCGAAAGGCAATTTCAAACGAGAATACGCATCGTAAGCCCAAGAGGTTACAGGGGAATTAATCCTCCTCCAAACCCTCCTTGAAGGCGTCCTTTAAATCCTGAGTAAACTTGAAGGTTGGAGCTTCGCGGCGTTCCTCTGGTGGTGGCGCTGGGCGGTAGGGGCGTTTGAAGTACAGCTCACGGCGGTCTTCCTTACCTGGTAACACGGCGACCAGCTCCCAGCCTTGAAGGCTGTGTTTTTCGAGCTCCACATTCACGGAGTCTTTCCAGACACCAGGGAGCATCTTGGCTTCCCATCGGCGAGGGGTGCTCATGGGGACAGGGTAATGCCGAGGACGGAAAGCGCCAGCTTGAAGTGAGGCTAGTTCGCTGGTTTCTCGAGTGCTTCGATGCGTTCAGTCAAATCGGCAATCTTTTGATCCCGTTTCTCAATGGCGGCGGCCGTGAGCTCACTCATTTTCTCCAGAGCCTGAGCAAACTGCAGCATCTGTTCCTCGATTTGTTCATTCGTCAAACTCACGATGTGAAATTAAACACGAATAAGGAAAAAAAGCAGGTTTTAAATGATGTAGGACAACAAATGTCTAATATGCATCTTTAAGATTCCCTTCAGATGATTTCAACTGGAGGAAATCTAAAAGAAAATGGAGCGAGTGATGGGCTTCGAACCCACGACCTTCTGCATGGCAAGCAGATGCTCTACCAATTGAGCTACACT
>CAJWMQ010000094.1 GCA_913042895.1 uncultured Verrucomicrobiales bacterium
GGGAGCGTCCGGTAGTGATTACCTACGGATTGAACAATCATGCCGTACAAACCGAGCGCTGGCGTTACATTAGGTATCGCGACGGAGGTCAGGAACTATATGATCACGAACGCGATCCGAATGAATGGACAAATCTCGCCTTCATCCCCAAGTACTCGCCGCAAAAAACTAAACTTTCCAAATGGTTGCCATCAACAAATGGCGAACCCAAAAAGTAGATTAGATAAATATGAAATATTCAGCGCTGATAGTTGCATCCATTCTTATAACCTTACTGCCGGGAAACTTCACCTTCGGCGCGGAGAAAAAACGGAAGCCCAACGTCGTATTCTTCCTCGTCGATGATCTGGGGCAGCGGGACGTTGGTTGCTATGGCAGTCGGTTCCATGAAACTCCCGCCATCGACCAGTTGGCGAAGGAAGGCATCCTATTCGACAACGCCTACTCGACCTGTCATGTCTGCTCGCCTAGTCGGGCCAGTATCCTGACGGGTAAGTACCCAGCCCGCATCAATTTGACGGAGTGGTTGGGAGGACGTCCCGAGCGGGATTACGAGCTGCTGCATCACGGGGAGAAGCTCACCGCTTTACCGGACGAGGAGGTCACTTTAGCCGAGACGCTGAAGCGCCATGGCTACGCCACCGCGAACTACGGTAAGGCGCACCTGAGGGTGGATCCGAAGGCCTATGGTTTCGATGAGGAGATCACGGGGTGGGTGCGTTCCTATCACTACCCTTTTGGCGGTGCTTACAATGAGAAGCTCCCGGCGAAAAAAGGCGACTACTACACGGACAAACTGACCGACGCGGCGTTGGATTTCATTGAGCGTAACAAGGACCAGCCCTTCTTCGTGCATCTTGAACACTTCGCAGTGCACGACCCGATCCAGGGGCGCCCGGATTTGGTGAACAAATATCGAAAGAAGCTCGCGGCGATGCCCGAACGAGTAGGGCCGGACTTCATTCTTGAATCCAATCCGGACGGGCCTCCACTCACGAAAGAAGAACTTAAAGAGCTAGCGAAGAATGACGATCTGCAGGCACATCAGGATGCGCGCGTCTGGTGGGTGAAACAAAAGCAGGACAATGTTGAGTTTGCCGGCATGCTTGAAGCAACGGATGAAAGCCTGGCCCGCATTCGAGCGAAGTTGAAGGAACTTGGGCTGGAAAAGAACACCATCGTGATCTTCACGGCAGATAACGGAGGCATGTCCGCATCGAACCAGTACCGCGGAATCAATCATCCCAGAAACACTCTCGATAGCCGCTTTGCTTCCTCCAACCTTCCCTTGCGGGGTGCCAAGGGCTGGAATTATGAGGGTGGAATACGCGTGCCGTTGGTTGTTCATTGGCCCGGCAAAATTAAGCCTAATACCACTTCGGACGCTTTGGTCACAGGAACCGATTACTACCCGACTTTGCTCGAGATGATGGGCTTGCCCCCCTTGCCCGAGCAGCATGTCGACGGAGTCAGCTTCCTGCCCGCCCTTCGCGGCAATACCCATGACCGGGGTGCCATCTATTGGCACTTTCCCCATTACAGCAACCACGGGTACCAAAGCCCCGGGGGGGCGATACGGTTGGGGAAGTACAAGTTGCTCGAATACTACGAAAACGGGAGCGTACAGCTCTTCGATCTGGAAAAGGACATTGGCGAGCAGAATGATCTCTCCGAGTCCAAACCGGATATCACTGCGAAGCTCCTGAAGATGTTTCATGACTGGCGTGATGAAGTGGATGCCAAAATGCCTTATCCGAAAACCGAAACTTCGAAACCGGCAAAGGGAGCGCGGGTCATCAATGCCAAGCCCACCTCAAAGGCAGGATCGAACCTAGCTGCTGACGTCGCGACTTTCGCGCCCGGTTGGAAGGTCCGTGACTGGGGCGGTCCGGCCATGAAGCCCGGGTTGCGTACGCAATGGGATGGACGCAAGAAGGTGCTGCTTACCCATCCGCTCAGCCAAACCGTTCCTTGCGTGCTTTCGCGAAAGATCGAGGTGCCGGTAGGAAAGAAAACCATGCTTGATCTAGAGGTAACCAATCATCCGAAAGGCAACTGGAAGCTTGGGGTTATGATCAATGGGAACCAATTGCTCAGTAAAGATATTGAGGAAACGAAGTGGCAGCATATACGAATGGATCTAACGAAATACGCCGGCAAATCGGTGACTATCGAGTTGCATAACCGGGCAACCGGGTGGTTCAACGAAGCTGCTTACTGGAGTCAGATTCAATTCGTCTACTCTGATTCAGATGTGAAATGAACGCGTCTGTTCCCGCTGCCTTGCTTCGGTATATGGATGGGCTTAAGGCCCGTGATCTAGAAATGATTGGATCATCTCTTTCTGAAAGTGTGCAGTTTGTCACCCCTTTTAGAACGATGGGTAAGCCTATGATTCTCGATTTTCTATCTGCGCTCTATCTTGGTTTTCCGGATTGGAATTACGATCACGATCAGGCTGAACTGCTAGAGGATGGTTCTTTTGCAGTATTTTGGAGACAGGGAGGTACACACACCGGTACGTTGTCTTTTCCGGGGTTTGAGCCAATCGATCCAACAGGCAAATCGGTAAAGATTCCACCCCACCATTTTTTTTACCGTTTAGGCTCGGCAGGACTGACGGAGATACGACCTGATCCGATTCCAGGAGGCGCGCCGCGCGGAATCTTCGAGCAAATCGGAGTGGAGTTGCCTCCGCTTTAAGTTTCAGGCAATCTCGGCGCGTGACCCGTTTCCTGTTAAGCCTGTGTTTGGGGGTGTTGTCGTTGTCCGCGGCGGAGAAGCCCAACATCATTTTTTTCATGGCCGACGATATGGGCATGGGGGACACGAGTGCGTATCAGGATTTCACCGGCAACGCCGCCGAGGTGCAGCTGCACACGCCGCAGATGGAACGACTCGCGCGCCTCGGCGTGCGCTTTACCGACGCGCACACGCCGTCATCGCGCTGCACTCCCACCCGCTACGGTCTACTTACCGGCCGTTACCCATGGCGCAGCCGGATGAAATGGTGGGTGCTCTTCGGGGCGCAGGGTGATCCTCTGATTGAAGCTGATCGGCCGACGCTGGCGAGCATGCTGCGCGGGGCCGGGTACGCCACGGGCATGGTGGGTAAATGGCATGTGGGCCTGCGGTACCGACAGTCCAACGGGCAACCGGCCGCGGGCTGGGCCGATGCCGATCTCACGCAGCTGCTGCACACCACGCCGTTGGATCACGGGTTTGATTTTGCCTGGTACACCTCTCGCTCGCACGGCACCTCCGGGCCGGATGCTAACCATCGCAATGCCGCCAAGCGCAATCGCCCCAACCAGACCGTTGGCCCGGGGCACCTGCACGGTCGCAAGGCCGTGGGCGCCACCAAGGAGGGCAAGCAACTGGTGACCGAAGGCGACAGCGCCTACGTGCTCACACGGTTGGGCAGCCGCCATTCCGATCATGCACTGGAATTTCTGAACGCGCATGTCGGCGGGGCGCAGACCAAGGAGCGGCCGTTTTTCGTCTATTACCCGGCCAACTCCAATCACGGCCCTTACACGCCGGACAAGGCGATTGGTGGTCGACCGGTTGCTGGTGCCGCGCGGACCAAGAGTGGCGCGCCGATGGATGCGCGGCATGATTACATTTACGAAAACGACGTCGCGCTGGGGCGCTTGATCGATTGGCTGGAAGCCACGCCGGACCCACGGCGCGCCGGCCGGAAACTCATCGAGAACACGCTCGTCATTTTCACTAGCGACAATGGCGCGGAGAAAAACAGCAACATTGCCACCGGGCCGTTTCGCAGTCACAAAGGCAGCTGCTATGAGGGCGGGCATCGGGTGCCGTTCATTGCGGCGTGGCCGGCCGGCGGCGTGGGCGATGGTCGGGCCGATACGCCGGGCCAATCCAATGATTCGATCATCGGCCTCACGGATATGTACGCCACGTTCGCGGAAATGGCCGGGGCCGCTCTGCCGGATCTGGCCTCCGGCGCCAAGGGGGCGGAGGATAGTGTGAGCGTGCTGCCGGCCTTACGAGGTAAGACTCTTCGAAATCGGCCGCCGCTGTTTTTCAATGATCACAAGGAAGCGAAGGCCGATCCCGCAGCGGCGGCTATGCGCGTGGAGAATTGGAAACTGTTTTTCGACGCCAGCCTGTTGCGCGAAGGCATAGCGCAGCCGGTGGAACTCTTCGATTTGGCGGTGGATCCGAGAGAGGAACGTAACCTCATCGACGATCCTAAGCATCAGCACCTGATTCGCAAACTGACACAGACTGCCCTACGTTATCGGCGTGTGGCCACGCGGCTGGCGGACGTGGCGCCGGTGCGAGCGACGTTTGATTGGCGCTCGGAAGAGGGCGGGGAAGCCGGGGCCTTGGCCAAGGCGTTTCATCTGGCGTCGGCACGCGGAAAAACGGCGGTCGATCAGGGCACGGGCCTGCGCCTGACGTTGGCCGGGGAACATGGCGGGAAATTTTCCACCAACTTCCGCGGGCTCGGTCTGGGCGGTGGCCAGGTCTTGCAGGTGGATGACGGGCAGGCATTGCGGATTCAGTTTGATCGCGATGTGATCGTTGAATCGGTCGCCATTATCGCCGGCAATGGCGTGTGCGGCGGGTTTTATCAGATGGGCAAGGCGGCGCCGCTGGCAATTTATTGTGTGGACGCCGATAACGATGAGAAAACCCAGCACGGCGTGATCAGTGATCTGGGCGTGTTGCGCGCCGGACAGGTGCTGCGGTTGGATAGCAAGCCGCATCACGGCGTGGAAGCCGCGGGCCAATGGCGGTTGGGCGCGATCACGGTACGGATTTTGAAATAAGGGACGGGAAAAACTCGGATGAGCACGGATTTATTATTGAAACGGATTTGGATGGCGGCGTTGTTGCTGTGGTTGATGCCGCTGGCGCGTGCGGAGAAACCGAATGTGCTTTTGCTGCTGGTGGATGACCTGAAGCCGGCGATGGGTTGCTACGGCGACCGGCACGCGATCACGCCGGCAATGGATGCGCTGGCGGCGCGCGGGATGCGGTTTGACCTAGCGTACTGCAACCAGGCCGTGTGCGCGCCGTCGCGATTCACGCTGATGCTCGGGGCGCATTCGACTTCCACCGGCCTGTACGGTCTGGGCAGTCAACTGCGGCAAGTGCTGCCGAACGCGGTGACGATGCCGCAGTATTTTGCCCGGCACGGTTACCGCACTGAATCGCTGGGCAAGGTGTTTCACATCGGGCACGGCAACTTGGGCGATCCGAAGTCATTTAGTATTCCGCATTTTCACGACAAGGTGATTGAGTATTTGGATCCCAAGAGCACGGCGGGCGGCCAGCTCACGCGCGAGGAAGCGCTGTTTACCAATCAAAAACTGGGCGCCATCCGGTCTCTACCACGCGGGGCGGCGTTTGAGGCGCCGGTGGCCAAGGATGACGATTACGCCGATGGCCGGGTGGCCGCCGAGACCATTCGCCGGCTGGAAGCCGCCAAGGTGAGGCGGGTCAAGGATGGGACGCCGTTCTTTATCACGGCCGGTTTCGTGCGGCCGCATCTGCCGTTTTCTGCGCCGAAAAAATACTGGGATCTGTTTGATCCCGCCAAGCTGCCGATACCCACCATCAAGACCTTTCCCAAGGACGCCCCGGCGGTGGCCCTGAAACGGGCGGGGGAAATTTCCGCGTACACACCCGTGCCGGTGGACGGGCAGGTGGGCGAGGCGCTGACGCGGGAGTTGATCCACGGCTACTACGCCAGCACGGCTTACGTCGATGCGCAGATCGGTCGCGTGACCGCCGCGCTGAAGCGATTGGGCCTGGAGCAAAACACCATCGTCGTCCTGTGGGGCGATCACGGATGGCACCTTGGCGATCTCAGCATCTGGACCAAGCACACAAATTACGAGCAGGCCAACCGCATTCCTATCCTAGTTGTGGCGCCCGGTGTGGCCCGGCCCGGCAGTGTGACTCGTCAACCCACCGAGACGGTGGACCTGTATCCCACGCTTGCTGCACTGGCCGGACTGCCCGCGCCGGTCGGGCCGCAATCCATCGACGGTCAGAACCTCGTGCCGGTTTTGAAAAATCCTAAGGCCCGCGTGCGCGATCATGCTTTCCACTGCTACCCTCGTCGCCGCCTCGGCCGCGCCATCCGCACCGAACGTTATCGCCTCGTTGAATGGCGTAATACCGGCGAACCGCTGGCGACTGCCGAATATGAATTATACGATTACTCGAAAGGCGCGGTTGAAACACAGAACCTTGCTCAGCAGCAACCGCAGTTGGTGAAGGAACTGGCAGCCAAGCTGGCCACGTACCCGGAACCGGTATCGCGTTCTGGTCGACGCCCAGGCAAGGTGATTTCGCCCTCGCCCCAAATCGCTGGTAAATCGCTGCGTATTGAAGCAGAGATCCAGTTGAAGGCACAGACCACACCGCAGGGCGTCGTGCTGGCTCAGGGCGGCAAAGAACATGGTTACGCGATTCACTGGTTGAAAAAAAATTTGGTGTTTGATGTGCGGGTAGATGGCAAGGTGACCCGTGTGCAGATTAATGCCCCAACGAAAGGCAAGGTGAAGGTGGTTGCGGTATTGGAGCAACAGGTAATGTCCCTTGAAGTAGGGGGCGCTCTTGCGAAGATGGATTCACCCGGCCTCATCCCTGTGCAGCCCAAGGATGATTTGTCGATTGGGTTCGATGATCAAACCGCAGCCGGTAATTATAACTCGCCGAACTCTTTCAATGGAAAGGTGCTTTCCTATTCAGTGAATAAGCGTTGACCGGTTTTCATATTCCATGTAGCCAAGATTAAGTTCCACTTGTTGAAATGATTAATATGAAACAACTCATTGTAATGATTCTTAGTGCTGTACTCTTGATAGGATGCAGTAAGGAAAAAAAAGAAGAGGTATCACAAACTGAAGTTTCTAAACCTAATCCGCCAAAAGTGGATTTATTTACTGCGGTTGCCGAGGGTAATCTTGAAGTGGTTCAAGGCCATATTGCTGCGGGTACTGATCTCAATCAACGTGCCCCAGATGATGCAGGGAAATCCACGCCTTTAATGATTGCAGCTACATTTGGTCATGCTGAGATTGCGTCTGCCTTAATTGATGCCAAGGCGGATCTAAATCTTGTGAACGCTCAACAGGGTGATACGGCTTTATTAATAGCTGCATTCCTTTGCCATACCGAAGTGGTTCAAGCACTGCTTAAGGCTGGAGCAGACAAAAACATAAGAAATAAAACGGGTGCATCCGCATATGATACCGTGGCTGGTAGTTTTGAAGAGGTTAAAGGTATCTATGAATTATTGGATGGTGTTCTTTTCAAGCCATTGGGTAAACCTCTGGATTACGATCGTATCCAAGCCACCCGTCCCAAAATCGCCGTGATGTTGCAATAAACCGATTTTCGAATAAAAGGAAGGAGGGTGAAGCCCTTTTCTTCCGTACAAAAGTGTGTTTTAAAGTGACCGTTGTTGCTTTCACGGGTGCTTTTTCCCACATGAAATTCATCATGAGTACAAAACCTCACTCCACTTTAGCGTCTTTCTTTTATGGGCCGGTTTTGGTGTGTTTGAGCTTCCTGCTGACAATATGGATAGGAAAACACTACTCAGAGCGTGTGGCGGTGGTAAAAATGATTGATCAGCTCGGAGGAGAAGGTGATCCAGAGGAACTTTACAGTGGGACTTACGAGAAATCTTTTTTGCCTGCAGAACATCAATTCTTATTTTTCGGAGATACCACCCGGCCTACTAAATCTGCACAGCAACGGGCCATTTGGGAAAAAAATCCGGACAACAAAGTATACTACGCCAATTACATCCGATTGCTGGTCGGTGATTATCTAGATGAAGAGGTGGTGGTCTCGAACGATGTGCTGGAGAAGGAGATTCGGCAGGGTGAGAAAATTGATCCGGATAATGCGTTTTATAATTATATTTGGGCGGCGATTCTTTTCAAACGCGGAGCCGAGTGGGAAAGTATTCCAGATGAAGATCGTGATGAATGGGTTATCAATGATCAGACTCTTTTGGATTCAGCCATTGTCGAGTTGCGCAAGGCCACGGCAAAGCCGTACTACCGTCGGTATCATGATGAACTTAATGAAGAGCGACTAGGGTTTTTCCCTGAAACCCGTCGGATTGAGCATCGACTTGTAAAGCTGACATTTTTGGCCAGCCTTCGACTACCTGAACTTGATTTAGTGCGAGATTTGTTTAAGGCGATCCCTCAATATGTTGAAAGCAATGAATTGTCTGGATCTGAGGCCTCTCAATTACTGGATACTTGGCAGGGTTTTTTGGCGCAATCCATACCGGATGCTTATTGTTTGTATGATGTATTAGTTCTAAATGCTGTTGCCAAGTTGTCCGGGGAAAAGGTGGCTGAAGCGTATGAATCAATGGAAGAACTGGAGTCCGCGGATAACACTCGAGAGTACGCCGATAAACTGAGTAAGCCGATTACTCAGTGGAAAGACAATAAGGCTGATATGCCGTTTGGGGGCCATTCTATCGATTCTATGAAACTCGGAATTTTAGCCAGCATGCTTCTACCTTCCCTCGGGGAACCTATTACTGAAGAGATGTTGGCACCGGGTAATCAGGTTGAGCGGGTTGCTTTTCTGGAGCAAATGTTAGCTCATTCCATGTTGGTGCTGCTCGTTCTTCTAATCATCTTTGCTTTCATTCTGAGGTCTATCTGTCAGCTGACCACTACTGACGGAAGAGCCCCCAATCTCTTTATTCCCTCGTTGAGAGAGTTTCTTGGGATTTTCGGATTGGGAGTTTTGCTGCCGGTCGCTTTTTACTACGTTTATACGCGCCATTCCGGGATTAGTAGTTACGAAAATTCTTTGCGCGATTATCGTAGTTTTTTGGAGGTAGGTTTATTCGTGGTTACCTGCTTTGCAGTTTCAACTTGGTTAGGGATGGGCTTTATACGTCAGCGTTGCGAGAAATTAGGGATCTCTGTGCCTCAATCCATTCGTCCTTTGTGGAGGGGATCATTTTTTGGTGCATTATCGGTTAGTTGGATTTTATGTATCCTGGTTCGCCCGCTCTTTGGCCATATTAGGCTTATGGATGATATTTTGTTGGGCCTAATGTCAGGCCTTGGACTTATCTTCTTAGTAATCTGCATTATTGTATTTTTTAAGGGAGTGATTTTACGAAAAGAATTTGGCTCCTATTACGGGTCATTAGCTCGATCACTAATGCCGATTTGGGCATGCGTTATATTGTTCATCGGCGGCCTTGGAATCCCTTGGCTTCACCAACAGGAAACGGCCTTGCTCAAGAAAGACACTCTTATGGCCAGTAGTATCGGAGGGTTTACAGCTGTTGAAGAGCGAGTTACGCATCGGTTGCGAGATGGTATGGCCGACGCTCTAAAAACGAATCAGGATTAAACGATGAAACACCTGATCCTCAAATGATACGCTCACACATAGGGCTGTCCAGCGTTAACAAGGTTTTTCGTGATTGATCAAACGCGATTTGCAATCACAATGACGATCATTAGTATGCAAACTAAAGCAATCCAACTCGCCACCACTGTATTGCTCTTGGCTGGGTCATGGGCCAATGCCGTTGAAGTGCCGGTCGATGTGTTGTTTGCGCGTAAGATTCAGCCGCTCTTTAAGGTTAAGTGCCTCACCTGTCATGGAGACAATCCGGAAAAGCTCAAGGGCGATCTGGATATGCGCACGCGGGCGGGATTGCTGAAGGGCGGTGAGAGCGAGGAACCGGCTTTGATACCGGGCAAGGCGATGGCCAGTCCGTTGTATTTGGCGGTGACACGTGCGCATGAGGCCGATTGGTCCGCCATGCCGCCGAAGGAGAACGACAAACTTTCCGCTGAACAAATCGGGTATATCAAGGAATGGATTACCGCCGGTGCTCCGTGGCCGGATGCTAAGCGTGTGGTGGCGATCCTCAAGGAAGCAGATCCCTGGGGCGAGACCGATGGGGTGATGGTGAAAACCAGTGGCGGACTGGATGCCGGCTGGACCAATCGGAAATACGATCCCCTAAAATTATGGGCCTATCAGCCGATATCCAAACCGGCAAAGCCGACGAAAGGGCATCCAGTGGATGTCTTTGTAGAGGCGCGGTTGCCCAAGGGGTTGTTGGTGGCGCCGCCCGCCGAGGCAGTGACGCTGATTCGACGGGTGACATACAATCTCACGGGACTGCCACCGACTCCAAAAGAGACGTTTGAGTTCGTGGCGGCGTGGAAAAAAGATTCCGAGGCGGCGTGGGTCGCGCTGATCGATCGGTTGCTGGCCAGTCCGCATTACGGCGAGCAGATGGCACGGCATTGGCTAGATGTGGTGCGCTATGCCGATTCGGCCGGATTCTCCAATGACTACCCACGGCCGCACGCGTGGCGTTATCGCGATTATGTGGTGCGCGCGTTTAATGCCGACAAGCCGTATGACCAGTTTATACGCGAACAGATTGCCGGCGATGAGCTGAAGCCGAATGATCCGGATCATCTGTTCGCTACCGGGTTCCTACGCATGGGCCCGTGGGAACACACAGCAATGAGCGTGGCGGCAGTGACGCGCCAGCAGTATCTGGATGATGTCGTTAACTCGGTCGGCGTCACGTTTCTCGCCAACGAACTACGCTGCGCGAAGTGTCATGACCATAAGTTTGACCCAATTCCCACCAAGGATTTTTATCGGATGCAGGCGGTGTTCGGCTCAATCAGTTTTATGGAGCGCAAGCTGCCTTGGCAATCTTTTGAAAACATCACCGGCATTCAGGCCGACCGTGAACGGTATTTGCGCCAGCAAAAGACAAAGGCTATTCGCAGCATCACGACGTTACCGGAAGCGGACCGGCCGGTTCAGGAGTTTGATAAGGACTCCGAACGCATTGGGCAGGGCAAGGTGAACAACAAGCGGCGGCAGCAGCTCAAATTTCAGCTCAAGCGCAGTACGCCGCTGGCGTTCTCGGTGGCCAATGAGGCGAACGATCGAATCCACATTCTTAAGGGCGGCTCGATCGAAACGCCGCAAGGCGAAGTGAGCCCGGGCGTGTTGAGCCTGTTTGCAGGTTCGGAAAAAGGCGCGTCTGTGACTGCCCAGAGAGCTGGTCGACGCACGGAATTGGCGCAGTGGATTGCCAATAGGGAAAACCCGCTGACGGCGCGCGTGATCGTGAACCGCGTCTGGCAATGGCATTTCGGTCAGGCAATCGCGGGCAATCCGAATAACTTCGGCGGCACCGGCAAGCGGCCGACGCATCCGGAGTTGCTCGACTGGCTGGCGGCGACATTTATGGAGGAAGGTTGGTCGTTAAAGAAACTGCACCGGCGCATACTCACCTCAGCGACTTATCAACGGGCTGTGGCTCATCCTACTCCGGAAACCTTGGCTAAGCTCGATCCTAACAAAACGAGCTACGCAGTTTTTACAGCGCGTCGATTGACTGCCGAGGAACTGCGCGATGCAATGCTGGCTGTTTCCGGTGAATTGAATCGCGCACAGGGTGGTATTCCGGCGCATCCGGAGATCAATGAGGAAGTGGCCATGCAGCCGCGGCACATCATGGGCTCGGTCGGTCCGGCGTATCAGGCTGATCCCAAGCCTGCCCAGCGCAATCGCCGCACGCTCTACGCCGAGCGCATTCGCACCCTGGCCGACCCGATGTTGGAGGTGTTCAACAAGCCCGGCCCGGATGTCTCCTGTGAACGTCGTGAAACCGCGACCATCGCCCCGCAGGCGTTTACGCTGATGAACAGCCCGATCAACCACGCCCGCGCGCTCGCGTTTGCGGCGCGACTGGAGCGTGAAAAACCGGGAGACCTTAACCTACAAATCGCCCGTGCCTTTCAACTGACCTTTCAACGCCAGCCCTCGCCGGCTGAGATGAAGGCCTGCCGTGACCACATCGCCAAGTCCTTGGCACATCATCAGGTTACTGTGCCGGTGAAAGTGGAGCCTCCCAAATATGTCATTCGCCAAATGGTCGAGGAAATGACCGGCCTCGATTTCTGGTGGGTCGAGGACCTAG
>CAJWMQ010000095.1 GCA_913042895.1 uncultured Verrucomicrobiales bacterium
CGTGAGGGTAAAAGCCAGTTTTCGATTCCTGTTCCAATGGAGCATTTACGGGATTGTTGTTTCTCGCCCGTAATGCTGGAAGCCGCGCTGGTACGTATTCAAAGGGATTCTCTGGGTCCTTAAAGCGGTTCTTGATTTGTTCAAATATACCGTAGCCCCGCGCAGAGTAGGGGCTAACCATGATGTAATCCGCAGTCATGATCTCGGTAAACGGTTTGTTGTTGCGGACTACGTATGCGATTAGCTCGAGGGGCTCCTTGCGGATGGCCTTGCGGTAGTCGCGCGTCATGGAGTAGAAGGTTTCCTTCCGTTCTTTCTCGTCCACAATGTGGTCGAGGTTGTACTTCTGATACCAAAGACGACTCTTTTCAAAATGATTATAGGAGAGGATAAGCTCCCCGTTTCCCTCATAGCCTTCTGTTAGAAAGATGTCGTTGAATCCCTCTTTTAGGCGAATATAGAAGGCCTCTTCTGTCATTATCTGATCAAGAACTTCGTCTAATGCATCCAAGCCCTTTTCCTCAATGGTCTGTTTTTCGATTTCACTGGGCAGTCGACCAACCATCGAGAGCGTGAGTCGTCTTAGCAAACTGGCATCTTTTACCAGAGTTACTCCCTCAAAAAATGGTCGGGGTCTATATTTTGTAGCAGTTAGCTTAGGATCAATTTTTCCATCTACTAAGGTAACAAATCTCTCGAGGATTTGAAGGCCGGTTGAGTTTGATTTCAGGACTTGTTTTCCTTCGTGTCCCAGCTCTCCGATTGGTTTTAAGAGCAACCTAGATCGTTGGCCTGATTTTCGTTTTCCCGCCATTTTTGTGAAGGCCTTGAAGTTCGCTACATGGGTGTTTTGAAGTTCAACTCCCTGCAGTGGGATCGTTTTTTGAAGGATAAAGCCGCTGTCCTTCGCTTCGCCTGAAGAATTATGACATTTTAGACACGAGAGCTCCCCCACCTTGCTCCACACTTCATCAATAAAGAAAGGGCCGAGTTCCAATGGTGTTGCTTTATCTCTGTCTACTCCCAGCAGAGGAAGCCAAAGAAAGAAACCCAGCAAGGCTGCGGCCGAACGACCCATAGGCAAACAGTACATTTAATATCTCCAGTCCGCCAACTTAAACCCTATGAAATTCTTCGATCTTATTGGTAAACTAGGTGACAGGATCGAATTTGTAGCTGGAATGGAAATCGAGAAACCTGCCATGACGCCATACTCCCGATCTATGACTGTCGGTGACAACTAAAACCCTAATCTAGATTAGTTCGCGTGAAGTCAAATAATCAGTTCGTGACCGAGTCAGATTGCTGCCGTCACAAACTACTTCGGAGTGGAAAATTCAGGCAGATTTTCTACCAGGCCTGCGTCTGTTCTCTTCAGTTCGGCAATCATAGCCGCCCGCATTTCACGAAGTATTGCAAGGTGTTCGGGGTCGAGTGCGAGGTTGTTTAATTCTTCTGGGTTCACCGGATGAAAACTAGTTTTTTCCGGATTTCTCAGGAAAGGTTATTAATAAATAAAATCTATTAAAATAATTAATGACGTTCATGATTTTTCCTTGAAAGGAGTCACCTTACATGGGTCTAGTACGTCCAAGCAAATATGCGTTTTCTGATTATAAGCTGTTTCCTAGTATGCCTGGTTTTTGGGGAAGCTAAACAGGGGGTGCGAGGTCCTTTTCAATCGTTCGTAGTTAAAGGTGGGTTGGTCTACAAAAAGGGTGAGTTGGAGCCTTATACTGGAGAAATGCTCATTTCTAGGCCGCATAATTTGAGCCAGGTCCGGAAGTACTCCAAAGGCATGCGTCATGGCTTATGGCATTTGAAAAACGAGCAGGGCGTGATTATTTCCGAGATCGTATATCAGTTTAATAAGTTGGATCAGGACGCTTCGACCGAGCGTTTGGCTAAACTGTTCGAAACCAATTCCCAAAAGTATCCCAAAGAGCCTGAGATACCCGCTTTGACCGCGATGGAATTGGCTCAACACCATATTCATGCCCAAGAATATCGGAAATCGCTGGAGTACACTGTACAGGCCATGCGGTTAGTCGATTCAGATAACTCTATATATCGAGCAGCCTTGGTTCAAAAGGGGCGAACACATAATCATTTGGGTAAGTATCACGAGTCCGAGACACAACTTTTACGTGCGGTGAAGCTGGTGAAAAAAGCTGAAGGCGAGACTTCACTAAACCTAGTGGAACCACTTCGTGAAGTTGCTAATTTATATGGCAATACTGGGGATCAAATGAATGTACTAAAACATTTGATTCGAATTCGTCGTCTGCATTTTCACCACAACATGCGCGATAGTATAGAGTCTTTGAGGAACCGGATGGAAATTAGTGCTACATACAGAATGATTGGCGATCATGAGAAGGCCCTCCAGTCGGGTTTCAACGTCGAAAAAATAATTAAGCAGCGATTCTTTACCCCATTGTTAATCCGTAACCGAAATTTGCGTAATTTGGCCCAAACACTGTTACTTTTAGAGCGATACGATGAGGCACTCAAGTATTGCCAGGAGGAATCTGTAGGAATTGCTGCTGCCCCGCCACTGAGTGGCTTTTCTGGGCGGCATACATTGCATAGCTTGGAGGGCGATATTTACGCGGCAAAAGGGAACTTTCGGGCGGCCAAAGAACAATATCGACGTGGGCTTGAATACTATAAAGAAAACTTTGGCCATGAAGGAAGTCGTGTGCTCTCACTGACCTCCAAGTTGGCTGAGGCTCAAATTAAATTAAACCAGTTGGATTCAGCTTCTGAGACCTTGGCGGGAGTGGACGTGAATTTTGAGCTGCCAGTCGGCCATATCGCTGGAATTACTCATTACTGCACAACGCAATATCAGCTACTGATGCGCCATGGAAAAAGTGTAGAAGCAAGAGTTTGGGCGCGTCGGATCAGTGAGATCCATGAATCTAAAGTAGCTGAAATAATAGGTTATGGCTCTGAACGACAACGCTGGGCATCTTCCACAGTAAAACCAGTGTACGGGTTTTTGGCTGATTGTGGAGATGCAGAAACATTGGCTGAGCATTTGTTGCGGACAAAAGGATGGGTTTGGGCCTCAAGAAAAATGGAATTGTTGGCTGCTCAATCCTCAGGGGATTCGGCTTTTGAATCATTGCGTAATTTTCGCATGAAAACTGTCTCCGAACTTGAGCAATATCATTCGTATAAGCGGCTCCAGCAACACCGAGAACAATTGGGTTTAGAACATGAATCGGTTGGCTCAAGTGTTGGAATAAGCTCGCGGTTGGATAAATTGGATAAGCAGCTTCATTCGATGGCCCGCCAATCGCCCCAATGGATTGATCCACTCAAAGCAAAATTGGCTCAGTTGAAACGGTCGCTTTCGGAGGATTCAGTGTTGCTTGAGTATGTAAAATACGACCATCAAAATACTGATGGAGGACTGCAGCCAAAGTATGGCTGTCTGGTTATTACCCGTAATGCCGATGTAAAGTGGGTTACTCTCGGGGAGACTTCACGCATTGACCGAATAATGAAGCAGGGAGCTTTCGATCCCATTGCTGACAATGTTTTCGTGGGGCTCATGAAAAAGGCTTATGAGGCTGTGCTTCAGCCCACACAAGAGCATTGGCCTGAAAACACGAAAAGGCTCTTGATCTGTGCGGACCAAGGTTTGGGCATACATAGTTTTGCAACGATGATGAACCAGAATGGGCATTTTACGGGTGAAAATTATGAGCTCGCCTACCTTCACGCTTCAAGTGATCTGTTGTTGCCTGGGGTTGATGCTAAAAATAAAGAAGCAGCGATTTTTGCGGATCCAGATTTTAGTTATCGCCGTCCCGGATTGGATGTTAATTATGAATCGTCTCAGAAAAAGATATTTGACGACCGACTCAGCCCTTTACCTTATACCGGTTCAGAGGCTAATAGCATTCAAGGAATCCTTAATTCGGCTAACTACAACGTGGAGTTGTATCTTGGTAAAACAACGACAGAAACAGTTTTACGTGGGATTATCTCTCCGGAGATTCTGCACATTGCCACTCACTCGATAGGGGCGGACGTTTCACTCAGGAATGATGGAGAGAGGGATTTTACGGCCCAACCGCAAAGTGGGTTGGCTCTTGCCGGAGCTCAACACTCCATGAATTTATGGGAAATAGGTTTAGCAGATAAAGCCCAGTACGATGGAATCCTTACATCTGGTGAACTCGGTAATCTTTACTTGTCTAAAACGCGATTGGTGACTTTGTCGGCTTGCTCCTCTGGTCGTGGTTCCTCTACTCATGGACAGGGTGTCTCTGGTATGAGGCAGTCCTTAGCTTTGGCCGGAGTCAGAAATATATTGATGACGCATTGGCCTGTTTCCGATCGTTGGACAAGTGAGATTATGACTGATTTTTACCGGGTAAATCTGAATGTTGAAAGGCCGGCCGAGGCTCTGCATTTAGTTCAAAAACGTTGGATGAAAAAATTCCGGTTGGAGGAGGGGGCTAAAATTGCTGCGCAAATTGCCGGGCCCTTTTTCATTACAACACAGGGATCACAATAAGTTGAACTAAATCTGAAGAATCTGCACGATTTGGCAGTCCAAGCTAAAAGGCTGCTCAGAATTGACTTTTGGGCCTGCCTCCGGTTCATTAACCACTTTGTTATGAAGAAACACACGGGCGTTTTTATTGTTCTTCTTATAGCCGGCTTGGATGTGGCCGCGGCTGAAAAACCGCGTAAGATAGACTTCGTTAAAGAAATCCAGCCGATCTTTGAATACAATTGCGTGGGCTGCCATCGCGAGGGTTTTGCCAATGAAAGCGGCGGTGGATATCAAATGGATATCAAAGAGCTAGCTTTCAAGGGGCGCCGTGAGGGAACAGCAATCGAACCGGGAGATCATGAAGGAAGTACTGTTTGGGAATTCATGACATTGCCCGAGGATGATGAACTGGTGATGCCCCCAAAGACCAAAAGCCAAAAGGTAACAAAAGAGGAGATTGAGTTGGTCGCCTTATGGATCGATCAAGGCGCCACTTGGCCAGAAGGTCTGCAGCTTAAGCCTAAGAAGCGTATCGTAAAGGGCGCGGACGAAGACAGGATTGTTGAAGCCGTTCACGCCAAGATCATGGCCACCCACAAACAAATCACCGAGGCAGGCATGAAGCCATACAAGAAACGGATCGTGGATACTTTGGTGGATTACGAGATGGTGCCGATCAAGGGCGGCACGTTTGTTATGGGTAGCCCGGCGAATGAAGCGGGGCGCTCCGATGACGAAGGGCCGCAACGTAAGGTGAAGGTGTCGCCGTTCTGGATGGGTAAATATGAGCTAACCTGGAACGAGTACCACAAGTTCATGTACTACCAGAAAAAGAAGGCAGAGGAGGATTCTGACGGCTGGTGGTTAGAGGAAGTGGCGACGCCAACCAAGCCTTATGTAAATATGGATTTCGGCATGGGCACGGGGACGCACCCGGCCATTTGCATGACTCATCACGCGGCTAATAAATATTGCCAATGGCTCAGCGCAAAAACGGGGCATTTTTACCGGTTGCCAACCGAGGCCGAATGGGAATACGCCGCGCGGGCGGGAACCACGACGGCCTATTCCTGGGGCCAAGAAGGCGATGAAGGTACGCTGAACGCTAAGACTTGGAACCAGAACAATGTATTTGATCCGATTACCTTTGAGACCCGTTATCGTGAAGTGGGCAAACTGAAGCCCAACCCGTGGGGGCTCTACGATATTCACGGTAATGTGGCAGAGTGGACGTTGGACGGCTACGCGCCTTACAAGGCCAGTAAGGAAGTGTTGGTAAACCCATGGGTGAAAGGCACTAAGCCGTATCCGCACGTGTCCCGCGGCGGTTCGTTCCATGTTCAAATGCCATTGAGCAAGCTTCGAAGTGCTGCCCGCATCTTTTCCACACCGGATTGGAAGCAGCAGGATCCTCAGTTGCCCAAGAGCATTTGGTACCTGACCGATGCCACTTTTCAGGGCATGCGCCTGGTACGGCCCCTTGAGATTCCCTCTAAGGAGGAAATGAAGGCCTACTGGAATAACGGGGTGGAATACGACACCCCGATTGATTGAACTCTGGACAACACGCCGAAATCCATTAGGCTCTGTCCACCTGCCAATAACCTAAAACAATCGCATTTTTTATGAGCAACAAATCTGAAAACGCCTCCAGTCGGCGTAAATTCCTCAAAACCTCCGGTTCGGCTGTTGCCGCCGGCACGGCTCTTAGCCAAATCCCTATTGAAAACGTGGTACACGCGGCCGGTAGCGACACCGTAAGTGTCGCCCTAGTCGGTTGCGGTGGTCGGGGTAGTGGCGCCATTGCGCAGATCCGGAACACGCGTGGCAATACTCGTCTGGTCGCTGTGGCGGATGTGAACGCCAAAAAGGCCAAGGACCGCGTGGACGGTTATAAGAAGCAATTCAACGACTGGGTGGATGTGCCCGAGGATCGCATTTTTGGTGGCATCGACGGCTACAAACATGCCATCGATTCCGGCGCGGATCTCGTGGTGATCGCCACGCCCCCGGGCTTCAAGCCGCAGCAGTTCGAGTACGCCGTGAAAGCTGGCAAGCATGTCTTCTGTGAGAAGCCGGTGGCCTCTGATGCTCCGGGCGTGCGCCGTGTGCTGGCCGCCACGCAAGAGGCCAAAAAGAAAAATCTCCTAATCGGCATCGGCCTACAACGCCGCCACGAGGAGCGCTATATCAACAACGTTAAAATGTTGCACGATGGCGCCATCGGTGAAATCAACTTGATGCGCGTGTACTGGAACGGTCGCGGCATTTGGTATCGCAACCGCGAGCCGAACATGACCGACATGCAGTTTCAGTGCAACAACTGGTACCACTTCATCTGGGCTAGCGGCGACCAGATTTGCGAGCAGCACATTCACAATCTCGATGTCGGCAACTGGGTCATGAACGATTACCCGATCATGGCCAACGGCATGGGTGGCGGTGAAGAGCGAATGGGCGGCGACCGTAGTAAGTCTCAGATCTTTGACCACACCTTCGTGGAGTACACCTACGCCAGCGGTCACAAGATGTATAGCCAGGGCCGCCATTTGAGTGGCAACAAGACCTTCAGCCACGTCGCCGAATACGCGCACGGCAGCAAGGGAACCTGCAAGCTGGCCTCGGCCATCGTTCCGAACAAGGGCGAGCCTATTCTCATGAAGGGCAAGGGCGGTGGTCACCAGCAGGAACAGACCGACCTCATCGAGGCCTTGATGAAGGGTGAGATTTACAACGAAGGCGAGTACGGTGCGAAGGCGACCTTTACCGCGATCCTCGGCCGTGAAGCCTGCTATTCCGCACAGGTCGTCAAGTGGGATGATCTGCTGAAGAACGGCAAGGACTACTGCCCCGGAATCGATGAGTGGACCGTAGACACCGCGCCGCCGGCCGTGAAGGGCGAGGACGGCAAATACCCCGTCCCGCAACCGGGCGTTTGGAATCCCTTTGCCTAAACCCGGTTAACGGATTTAACGGATTGCCGAATCCGTTTATCACCCGCACCCTTCGGGCGTGCGGGTATTTTTTTTGTTAACGGTAGTGCTGGGGAGTGCCATGGGTTGCCTAACCAACGTGCCTGATGATTCCGAGTGGGAACGCTTCGAGTATGTGGAGCCCGAGATGGGGGTAGATTTTCACCTTAAGTTTTATGCGCCAAATCGCACGGAAGCTGAGCGGATTGCCAAGGCCGCCTATGCGCGCGTGGAGGCGTTGAATGGCATTTTTTCGGATTACGATCCCAATAGCGAACTCCGTAGATTGGGTCGCGCGCCAGTTAGCGAACCGGTCAAAGTTAGCCTGGAATTATTCGATATCCTGCAGCGTGCCCAAGTGCTCGCGCGGGATACCCGCGGTGCCTTTGATGTCACCGCCGGGCCTAGCGTGCGGTTTTGGCGTCAGGCCCGCAAGCGCGGTCAAATGCCTCCTGTTCGGGAATTGCAGGCCGCCCAGAAACGTGTGGGCTATGAAAAACTGTCGCTTAATGCCGCCAACCGAACAGTCACCTTGGGCGCGGCCAATTTGCAGCTGGATCTCGGCGGCATAGCCAAGGGCTACGTTGTGGATGAAGTGATGGCCGTGCTCAAGGCTAATGGCATCGCGCGTGCCTATGTGGCGGCCGATAGCGATCTGCTCACCAGCGGCCCGCCGCCCGACAAGGCCGGTTGGAAGATCGAGCTACGCAATGTAGATGAATTTGGAAACCTCTATCCGCGCACGGTATTTCTCAAACATGTCGCACTCTCCACCTCGGGCGATACTGAGCAGTTTGTTGAAATCAATGGCCGACGGTATTCGCACATTGTCGATCCCCGTACGGGAATTGGCCTAACCAGCCGGATACAAACCACAGTGGTAGCAGCTGATTCCGTGACGGCTGACAGCCACGCCACGACCGTGTGTGTGTTGGGCAAGCAAGCTGCTCTGCAATTTGCCGACCGACGAAAACTCCAAATACTCGTTCTGGAGCTGGCCGGGGATCGCCCGCAAGTAACGCCTTCAAGGGCGTGGAAAGTGTGGGAGTAATCTGAAGGGGCAAGAGGGAGCTCGTTCTTGCCCCACTAATTGAAACTGAGTTTTCCGCTGATCTCCGAAATGGAGGCTGTGCCGGTGGTGCCCAGTTTGTGCACAACCACGGAAGCGGCGGCGTTTACAAGTTCGAGGGCTTCGCCTAGGTCGGCTTGAGCGGCAAGGGCCGTGGTGAGATTGGCCATCACCGCGTCGCCGGCACCGACGATATCAATCTCACCGGAGACGGGTAGGGCGGGGCGATTTTCTGAATGGCCATCGGGCTGAGCTCCGACGATTCCGTGTTCACTGAGTGAAACAAACACCGGTCTGCCGGTTTGTGCGGCCAACGTGCGGGCGGCCTGTTCAGGTTCCGAAGTTTGGTCGGTGAGCTGCGCTAATTCGGCAGCGTTCATTTTGTAGATGATCGATGGCCAATCTTTCAGACCACGACGGCTGTCGCCGATGATGAGGGTGTTGTCTTTGATTTCTGCCAGCGCATCGAGCAGAGATTGGGTGACCGCACCTGTTTCGGGGGCGTCGGCCTGATCCAGTACGATGATGGCGTCCACTTGATCGGCCAAGGAACGCACGGCATTGGCGAGTTGATGCTGTAGGTTGACCGGTGTGGGATGCCAATTTTTGCTGTCGAGCCGGTTGAGTTCCTCGGGCGGTTGGTCGAGGTGCATCATCAAGGGCTTGCAGTAGGTAAAGGTGCGTTGATCTTTGCTCTCGAAGAAATATTTCATGCGCACGCCGGGCGTTTGTTCCAACGCGCGATATAATTCGTAGCCTTCACCATCACAGCCACAAAAGCCAACGGGCCATAGCTTGCCGACGCCTAATGCGGCGAGATTGCTCAGTACGGTGCCCGATGCGCCGGGTTGGGCGCGAACGCGCGTGACATTGTGCACAGGCAGGCCGGTCTCGATGGAAGTTTCCGTTTTGGCCGGATCAATTTCCAGATACCGGTCGCAACTGTAATCGCCCACTACGGCAATGCGCAGAGCAGCATACCGTCCGGTGATTTCCTGGAACCGTTCTGAGGTCATCATGCTCACTCAACGTTGGTGGCCTGCCATGAACTATTGGGCAAGCTCATTCAGTAAGTGATGCGTGAAATCGATATTGTCGCACTGGGCGTAATGCATGGTGCCGCCCATACGGTCGTAGCTTTTGCAAAAGCGCAGATAATAAGCCGGGTTATCCTTGGGCGGTTCGCCCTGAGTCCAGTCCCAGCCGCCGCCATCCTGAATATCCACCACGTGAATTGCATGGCCGCGGACAATTTCTCGGCCGGCTTGGAGACGGAGGTTGTTGACGCAGGAGATGCTTTTTTCAAAAACCTGCGGGCCCATGATCGCGCTGCCGACTGAGAGCACCACGCCATTATCAAGCCCTTCGACGGAACCGCCAAAAGTGGCGAAGTCCAGCCCAGCCGCGCGGCCGAGGGCGGCGCCGTTGAAGAGGGGATGGTTGGAAATGATATCGTACCCAATGCCGGGATGCACGGTGAGCGGTACATCGTGGCGGAAGGCATTGCCCAAGACCGAGGTGGCACCCCACGGATGCGCAATCTCATGCCGGCCCTCGGCAAGGTTGTGTTGGGTCATGACCTGCAACAATTCGGCGCTCGCTGGAGCCAGCGCATGGGTGGGTTCTTCGCGTAGTTTGGTTTCGAGTTCTGACCGTGCAGGCAGGGTGAAGCCATTTTCGGTAACCATGCGACCAACGCTTTGGCCGAACCCTTCCTCGCGTAGTGCTCCGGTTAGTACAGCGAGGTGCAGGCAACGACCGGTTTCCTCCCAGGTACCAAAGGTACCGGTGGCGACATTAGCGCGCACGCTCTCTGTGGACTGGCCGTGGTGCGCCCATTCCCAATCATGAATCACGCCGGCGCCGTTAGTGGCGAGGTGCGTGATCCAGCCGTCCGCCATGAGGGCATCAAGCAATTGGTGAGCACCGTTTTTGATGAGATGCGCGCCGTAAATGTACATCACGCTGGAGCCACGTTCGCGGGCGGCCCGAATATCCGCGGCGCATTGGGCGACGCGTTGCTGGTTGTCGGGCGAAAGCGCGCGCGGTTGGCTGGCCGGATTAATGAGCGTTTCCTCAATGCTGGCCATACTGTTCCGTTCGGCAAGCGGGAATACTTTTAGTTGGGTGATATCGATGCGTTTCATTGGCCGAGCATAAGGTCGGTGAGCAGTTCGGGGTTACGGAAATCAGCGATAAGTGCATCTACATCAGCGGCGAGTAGGATGGATCTTTTGTTGCGATCAATAATGCCAGAGCCGTTTGTATTTTCATCTGTGCAAACCCCGAGGGTTAGGCCATGGAGGTTTTTTGTGGCTTTGATTTCCGCGGCCCCGTCGCCGAACATGATGAGGTTCTCGCCGGTGAACCCATCCTCTGCCATCCATTGCTCGAGTACGGTTTGTTTACTAAAATCCTTCGCGTGCACATGGCCCTGTACGCGGTCGTTACAGTAGCGTGTGAGATCGAGTAGTTCAGCTTCCTGGCTGATTTGAGTGTGAGGGTTGCCGCTGAGGATCAACGTTTTCAGACCACGGGTATGAAGGTGCTCCAGGAGGGCGCGGCCGCCGTGGACGATCAATTCGTCCGGTAGCGTCTCGCCGGAGCGGAGCTGGCGATGGCGTTCATGGGCCATTTCATCCAGCGGCGTAATGAAGGTGGTCAGTAATTCGTTCGGATCGGCCTTGCCGCCGCGTTCGGTGATTTGCCGGGCCATCTCGGCCATGAACAACGGTGTTGGCTGGCCGTTGAACCGGTACATTTCATTGAAGAGATGCGCGCGGATATCTTCGGCTGTTTCGTTGACCTGCAAAGGAAAGCGCGGGCCCATGACGATTTGCATCATTTCCGGCCAGCCGTGACGGATCCAAGACAGGGTGCCGTCGAAATCAAATACCACATGTGTGGCCCTGGGGCGGGGAGCAAATGAGGGGAGTAGTTCAATGTTGAGTTCGGAGGGTGCGGTCGGCACGCGCACAGTCAATGCGGGTTTGGGTAAAAAAACAAGCCTTCACCGTGAATCAGCTTGATTCGTGGGCGCGTCGGACACCCAATGGGCCTATGCAATTCGATGTCATGAAACGCCGTGAATTTCTTGCCACCTATGTCGCTGCTGCGGGGGCTGCCTTGACGGGCTGCGTCACCAGCCCGACTGGGGCCAATCCGCCCTTGCGCTTGGGCATTGATAATTTTGCCGTGCGCGCCATGGACTGGAAAGCCAAGGCGCTAATCGATTACGCCAAACAACTGCGCTGCGATTCGTTGTTCATCAC
>CAJWMQ010000096.1 GCA_913042895.1 uncultured Verrucomicrobiales bacterium
GCCACCCATGCCGCCCATGCCACCCATACCCATGCCGCCCATACCACCCATATCCATGCCGCCCATTTGATTACCCATACCCATGCCGCCCATTTGATTACCCATACCCATACCGCCCATACCAGGGGTCATTCCGCCCATCATGCCACCGGTCATGCCCATTGTGCCTTGGAGGCCGTTTACGGCGCCCATACCGGTGCCGTATGCTTGGGAGCCCATGCCTTGGAGTCCACCCATCATACCCATGGAGGTTCCGAGACCGCCCATGGTGAATTGGGCAAAGAGGGCCGGGGAAGCGGTGCTTAGGGCTATAATTAGAATGTGAGTAAAGGGACGCATGGCGGCGTGATCGTTGGCTATTGGACGACTATTTTCGTATAACGGCTCCGGTTTTTTTATTTATGACCGGCTCGGAGCCAAATGCTACGTAAACGTACTATTTTGCGCCCTACTGTCAACCTCTTTAGGGTGTTTTTTGCGAAAAGTTATCGAGTCCTTGTTCCTCGCCGCGGGCGGTTTTGACGGCTTCGTTGTAGGCTTGGATGATGTTGGCTTCGTGGATGATGCCGGTGAGGCGCTGGGTTTTGGTGTTTTCCACTACGGGAATGCTGACGCCAACGAATTCTTCGATGATCTCAAAGCCTTGGTTGAGGTCTGTATCTTCGGTCAGGACATGCTCGGGTTGGGTGGCCAAATCGGCGGCGGTCTGGTTGGCACCGGCTTTCAGGGTGTCCCACGCGCCGGCCAGGGTGATGACGCCCAGTAATTTTTGGTCGGAATCGACGACGTACAAGTCGGCTTCGGGGTGGGCGCGGAGGGCTTGTTCTACCGCGGTCAGATCGGCATCGGGGGTAATGGTTTGAAATCTGGTTTCCATCACTTCGCGAATACGGCGGCGTTGGAGGATGAGCACTTCGCGGCCGGCGTTGATGTCGAATCCGGCGGCCTGAACTTGAAACAGGAAATAGGATCGAGCGAAATATTTGTTGGTAACGAGGTTGCTGATGACCACGGCGACCATGACGGCGGTGGCGACGGAGTAGTTTTGGTTCAGCTCAAAGACGATCAGGATGGTGGCTATGGGCGCGCCGACGACGGAGCTGATGCAGGCGCCCATGCCGGCGAGTGCAAAGATTTGATAGTAGCTGGCATCATAAGCCATGGCCAGTGCCGCTCCGACCATTGCCCCGATGCAAAGCGCGGGGCCGAACACACCACCATGCATACCGCTACCAAGGCACAGGGCGGTGGCGGCGATTTTGAACACGATCAGAAAGCACAATAGCTGTAGGACATACTCGGTGCCTTGATCCTGAATCACCTGTGTGGTGGTTTCCTCGACGAGTCCGAGTAGGTTGGGCAGCCAAATGGCGACGATGGCGATGGCGAAACCGGCGATGGCCGGCCGACTCCATAAGGGAAGTTTGGTTTTGTCCACCGCCTTTTTCACGGTCACCAGACTGCGCATGTAAATGATAGCGAAGAGGCCGGCGATGAGTCCGACAAAGGCGAAGAGCGGATATTGCCCGAGGGTGAGTTCGGCCGGGGCCGTCAGATTTTGAAAGCCATCAAAGAAACGGCCGTGATGAATGGCGACTGCATTCCCTGCGACGGCAGCGATGGTGATGGGTGCAAAGGCACGGAGCGAGTAATGGCCGATAATGGCTTCATGGGCAAAGATGACCGCCGCGATGGGGGTATTGAACGAAGTGGCAATGGCGCTGGCTACGCCGCACCCGAGGAAAGTGACGGTGTTGGTGCGGCCTAGATTGAAGATTTGGCCAAAGCCGGAGCCGAGCGTGGCGCCTAGGTGTACGGCGGGGCCATATCGGCCAACGGAGGCACCCAAGCCGATGGAGCTGGCGCAAATGAGCGCGGTGGAGATGCCCTCGCGCACAGGCATGATTCCGTCGTTATTGATACGGGCGATAATGGCGTCGGCCGGGCCGTGGCCGCGCGGAAGTTTCAGGACCACATACAACAGGCCAATAAACAGGCCGCCACCGGTGAGCGCAGCGAAGATGTGCCATTTGGGAATATCGGTGAATGAGCCTTGTTTATACTGAAAGAGCAAGGGGCCGGGGGGAACCGCGGCGGGTAGCATTGAGGCTAGATTGGTTTTGGTGTTTTCGGTGGGCGCGAGGTTTTGGCCCTCAAATTGCAACTCAAGGGGCTCGGTCAATGCCTCGGACTGAATGTGAACTTTGCCCGCGGCATAAATCCATTCGGTTTGGTAAGCCGGTAGGCGAACGCCATCGCGTGTGGTGACAATGGTGCAGCTGCCGTTGGTGGGCCATTGGGTTTGCCTGAGACCTTCCAGTCCGTGGATGTTGTTGCCGCGAAAATCAAACTGCAGGCTGTTTCGGGCATCGAACTTGTGCGTGTATCGGCCGCTGGGGGTATCGCTGTGATCAAAGTACACCCAGTTCACCACGTGCTCGAAGGTTTTCATAAACCCGAGCGTGGCATAGGAAACGCCGGCTCCAATTACCACCGAGAGTACCAGCAAAAGCAGCAGGTTGGTGCCGGCTTGGTAAGGCGGCTTTTGGTGGCGATCAAAGAATTTGCGAATGGACTCCAGCATGAGGATTGGCAGCCGGAGTTTTTGTATAAAAACCTGTCAACAAAAGCAACGCTGCTGTGCGTTAAGCCTCGGCGCCAGCCAGTACCACATCGAATCGTCCGGCCAAATACTCGCCGTGATCACAGCGGGTTTTTTGGAGCGGAACAATCAGAGGCGAACGACTGGCCCAAGGATCCTTCGTGATGTGTGGGTCGCCCTTGAAGTAGCACTGGGTAATGAGCCGTTGATGGCCGTTGGCCTGAGCCATGTAATGAATGTGCGAAGGCCGCGTGGCATTCCCCACCCCATAGGCGGCCGGTTTGATGGTTTCGTATTCGTAATAGCCAAGCTCATCGGTAAGCAGGCGGATACGGTTTTTGAAATCGGCGCGAGTCGGTTGGGCGCCACCGGAAAACCGGCGGGCTTCGGGTAAAACTGCGCGCTTGTCCGGCCGCTGATGATTTTGGAAATCATACTCGCCCTTGTGATCGGCCTGCCAAATATCGAGCACCGTGTTGGCCAGCGGCTTCTTAGTGGTGTGGCTCCAGACCCGGCCCCGCATTACGAGCAATTCCCCGGGCGCCATCGGGGGTGTCACTTTGCCCCGGAAAGGCGCGTTACTGGCCCAGAATGGCCCGAGGATGTCCGGGTGCGTGGGTTGAAATTTTCCCTCCGGCGCGATTTCTTGACCGGTGGCCTGCAGATAATGGATGTAGCCATGGGCATCCTCCGTGTCCGGCGTGGGTGCGGCACGAGAACGCAGCGTGAGCGTGCTGCCGGTGGCGGCTAGCCCCCCTAAGGTTAGGAAATCACGGCGGGAGGAGGGTAGGGGGTGTGGATTCATGGTGAATTAGTGGTGAATGCAGGGCGAATAGTTACGAACAACCGCTAGTTGTGGGTGGCTGTGAGAGGAATATACTTCGTTGATGTCCAAACTCCAAATTCTTATGGGTGCGGCCGCGTTGGCTATTCTGTTGAACGGATGTGCCTCCAACGGAACCCAGGATTCCACTTCGGGCCGTCTGCAAGAACCCGAAACGCCCGTGCGTGATCTGGTGATCCCTCCCTTGCCGGGATTGGGCGCGACGCCTATCGTTACGCGCAACTCCGGCTGATTGAGCTCGTGTATTCCGCGGCTTTTCGCCGCCCGCCATCTTCGCTAGGCTCCGCACATGCTTTGGGTGCTACTGGCCATTTTGTTCGTGGTGCCTCTGGTGTTGTTTTACCTGTTGGCCATCCGGTCAGTGGATCGTTTTGCGCCGGCGCCTTGGTGGTTGTTGTTTCTCTGCCTGATGTGGGGCGCGGTGGGTGCGGTGGTGCCGTCAGTGGCCGCCAGTATGTTTGGTCAGGAGGCCTTGGATTGGGCGTTTGATGCGGATCTATCGGAACGCGGCGCCGAATTATCCGAAAATATTGGCGCCACGGTCATGGCGCCGTTGGTGGAGGAACCGGCCAAGGCGTTGGGGTTGTTAGTGATCTATGCCTTTGCGCGCCGGCGCGTGCATGAAACGCACGGACCTCTTTCAGGCGTGGTGTTGGGCGGGACGATCGGCTTGGGCTTTACCCTTACCGAGGATATTCTCTACATCGTCGGTGCAGCCGAAGAAGCCGGTGGCGCGGGATTCCTCGGCGTGTTTTTTATTCGTACCATTATGCTTGGCATGGGGCACGCGACGTTCACGGCATTCACCGGCTTGGGATTTGGTTTGTTTGCCACGATGACATCCGGCTGGCGTTGGGTAATGCCTTGGCTGGGATTGGGTGCGGCAATGATCGCGCATGCGGGTCGAAATCTGTTCAGTTCATTTCTCACCATGGATGGCTTTGGGGTGGTTATGATTTTGTTGCTGCATGCACTGGTGATGCTGATGTTCTTTGGGTTATTGATCGGGATGGCGTATCGGGACCGCAACCGAGTGCGGGCCGGGTTGCGAGGTGTGGTGGGCGTTTTGATCACGAAGGTGGAGTACGAATGCATCATCAGCTGCTGGATGCTTTTGCCCGGATGGAACTTCATTCAACTGATGGGCCTGCCGGGCGGGTATCGGGAGGCGCGCGAGAAGCAGTTAAATTGTTTTCGGTTAGCGTTCATACGCAATCGGGCACGGAATGAACATGCAGAAGGCCATGCTCCGCCGGTGTTGGACCCAGTCGAAAATGAAGCGATTACCGCCATTCAATTGGCTAACGCACGCGGAGTGATGTTGGCCCGACCGGATATTACGGCCGGTCCGCCGGTGATGGGTTGATTTTTCCGGGCGCGCCCCGTTTAATGGGCTTATGCAGACTGATCGACGCCAATTTCTCTCCACCGGCGCCTTGGCCGGTGCCGCGGCGGCGCTGGCGCCGTTATCTTTGTCCGCGGCACTCGCCGCCCCGCGCAACAAGCTGGCGTTGGCCACCTATTCCTACTGGCATTTTACGCGGAACAAATATCCGATCGAAAAAGTGATCGATCACGCGGCCGAAATGGGCGTGGAGGGTGTGGATGTGCTGCACATGCAGATGGCCAGTGAACGGTCTGAATATCTGCGCAAGCTCAAGCGGCATGCGTTTGTAAATGGCGTGGGGCTGGTTGGCCTGTCCATTCATCAAGGCTTCGTGAAACCGAAGGCGGCGGATCGACAGAAGAATATTGATCACACCATCCATTGCATGGAGCTGGCGCATGAGCTGGGCATACCCTGCATTCGGCTGAACACTGGCCGCTGGCGCACGAGCAAATCGTTTGATGAATTGATGGCCAATCGCGGTATTGAGCCGGCGATCCCAGGCTACACCGATGAAGACGGGTTCAAGTGGTGTATTGACTCGATTGAAAAATGCTTGCCCGCCGCCGAGAAACTGGGCGTGCACATGGCGCTGGAAAATCACTGGGGCCTGGCGCGCACCCCAGAAGGCTTACTGCGGATCGCCAAGGCCTTTGACGGCAACCCTTGGCTGGGAGTGCTGATGGATACCGGTAATTTCCTAGAAAATCCCTATAAGAAACTCGAGATGATCGCGTCCCACACCACCTTCGTGCAGGCCAAGACCTACTACGGAGGCGGTGAATGGTACACGCTGGATCTGGATTACAAACGGATTGCGGGTATCCTGCGCAAGGCGAACTATCGTGGCTATATCTCGATCGAGTTCGAGGGCAAGGAGGACGCCAAAACGGCCGTGCCCAAGAGCGTGAAACTAATGCGCGACGCGTTCGGCGCCTAACAAGGTACGCTTGCCAAATAGATTGAACCGGAATTAAGTCCACGAAACATGAAGCGCTTTTTCATTTCACTACTCGCCTTCTGGAGCGGCCTGTTGGCGGCCGCGGATCAAAACGCCACCCAAGCCAAGCTGCACACCGTGAAGGCGGCGCCGTTTCGGATCGAACTAAACCTCAAAGGCGTGCTCACCCCGGCGCGATTTTCGGAAATGAAAATCCGGCCGGAAATTTGGGCTGACCTGACGGTGGCTCGCGATGCCATGGCGCATGGTAGTCAAGTGACTGAGGGTGATTTGTTGGTGTCTCTCAAAAAAGAAAAGATCGAACAACAGCTTATGGACTGGGAATTGTCGCTTGAAGGCACTGCTCTGGACCTCGCTATTGCGCAGGCCGAATATTCCGTGGCCACCAACAATGCGGCCCTAGATCAACAGGCCGCGGCGGAAACCCTCGCCCGCTTGGAGGTCGATGTGAAACGGTATCTGGCCAAGACCCGCGAGCTGAACACGCGTTCGGCCATGTATTCCCAAAAGAGCGCCGAGAACTCGCTGGCCTACGCTCAGGAAGAACTCAAGCAGCTCAAGAAAATGTACGAGGCCGATGATATTACGGAGGAGACCGAGGAGATCATTGTGAAACGCGCGCAGCATTCGGTAGACCGCGCCCTCCATTTTCTCAACCGCCAACGGCACAGCACCGAGACCTCCCTAGAGCACACCCTGCCGCGCGAAGAGGCGGATAAGCAGGCTGCCCTGACTCGGCAACGTCTGGCTACCGATCTGGCCCAAGCCACCCTAGAGGAGAAACTCGCCAAGCTGAAAGTGGAGCTGGATAAAAAAGTGCGTGCCCAGAAGCTGGCAAAGACAAACATTGCCAAGCTCCGGAGCGATCTGGCACTGCTCACCGTGCGGTCTCCCATCGCCGGGGTGCTGTATCATGGCGCGTTTGTGGAAGGTGTTTGGGGCGGACGTAAGAGCGTGCAAACTAAGCTGCGCAAAGACGGTAAGCTAACGGCCGGTGAAACCTTTATGACAGTGGTGGCCGCTGGCGAACTACGCGCCACGGCGACCTTGGGCGAGGCGGATTTGCGCAAGGTGGCACCCTCGCAAAAAGGCTGGGCCATTCCCACAGCGGATCCGGCCGCCCGCGTGGCGGTAACGGTGGAGAGTGTTTCCCGCATTCCCACGGCGCCCGGCCAATACACCGTGGTCTTCAAGGTGGCAGTGGCCGATCAAAGCTACCTTCATCCTGGTATGACCTGTGCCATCCAACTGCGAGTGCTGGATAAACCCAAGGCTGTCACCATCCCGAGCAAGGCATTGCGCGCCGCACCGCAGGGCGGAACGATGGTTTGGGTGAAAACCCAAACCGGCCACTTGGAACGCGAAGTGACACCCGGCAACTCGCATGCGGGTAAAACGGAAATCACCGAGGGACTCAACGAAGGCGATGAAGTCCTACTTCCTTAGTTTGATTCTGACCCTAGCTTGGGGTTTGCCGGCCGCGGAAGTGCCGCGATTGCCGGATGTGAAGCCGCCGGGCAATGCCGTGGTGGAGAAATCCATCGAGCGCGGCGTTTATTTTTTGCTCGGCAACCAAAACAAGGATGGCTCCTGGGGCACACCGCGCAATACGAAGGGACTGAATATTTATGCCCCCACCTATCACAGCCATTATGCGTTTCGACTGGCGGTCACGGCATTGTGCACCTCGGCCTTAATCGAGGCGGGCGGTGACACACCGCAGGTGCGCGCGGCGATTCAGGATTCGGAAGCCTATCTGCTGGAGCATTTGCCCAAGCTGCGCCGAGCTACGGCCGACGCTATATATAACGTCTGGGCGCATGGCTACGGATTGCAGGCCTTGGTGCGCTTGCGCGCCCGTGCGCAGCAGGCCAATGAGGCCGCCAAGGTGAAGCGGATTGAGCAGGTGATTGCCACGCAATTCGACCGCCTCACCCGCTATGAATCGGTGGATGGCGGTTGGGGCTATTACGATTTCCGGCTGGGCACGCAAAAGCCGGCGAGCAGTTCCATTTCATTTGTAAACGGCACGGTGTTGGTGGCCTTCCATGAATCCAAGCAGGCGGGATTGAAGCCGCCGCCACATTTGGTGAAGCGCGCTCTAGCCGCCACCAAGAGACAACATTTGCCGGATGGAAGTTTTTTGTACGGCGAATATCTCAAGAATGGTCCGCGGCGCGGCATCAACCGGCCGGCGGGGAGTCTGGGGCGATCGCAGGTGTGCAATCTGGCACTACGTTTATGGGGGGATCCGAGAATTACCGATCAGGTAATGGTGGATTGGCTGGATCGTTTGTTCGCACGCAATGATTGGCTGGGCATTGGGCGTAAACGGCCGGTGCCGCATGAGGCGTGGTTTCAGATCGCCGGTTATTTTTATTATTACGGCCACTATTACGCGGGCTTGTTGCTGGATCATGTGCCGGCCAAGGATCGGCCGCGGCTGCAGGATCACTTGGCCACCACGTTGATGAAGCTGCAGGAAAAGGACGGCGATTGGTGGGATTTTCCTTTGTACGATTACCATCGTCAATACGGCACGGCCATGGCGGTGATGACGTTGCAAAAATGCCTGCGCCCGCGTGAGAATTAACGCCCGGCGGGACCCCTTGAATTTAGGATAAACAGATCAGCTAAGTTCATGGCAAACTTGCTGCCTTCATCCTGATAAAATTCGCGCATGATCCCGGCACTGACCGCGTCGGATATGTGCCATGCTGTGAAAAGGAAGTTTTCCGTTTGGCCAGACGAAATGGTACGCGAGAGAGGACTCGAACCTCCACCCCTTGCGAGACCGGAACCTAAATCCGGCGCGTCTACCAATTCCGCCACTCGCGCGTCCAGTTAGTTTTCGGAAAAAATGGCCGTTTGGTCAATCGGCCTTTTTCATTGTCACCCTCATACCTCACCAGCACACTGCGCCCCTCGTGCGTTTTCTGATGCTCAACTGGCGTGACCCACGTAACCCCCTGGCCGGCGGGGCTGAACGGGTGACGCTGGCGTATCTGCGTGGGCTCGTGGAGCGTGGTCATGAGGTCACGTGGTTTGCTAACGCTTTTCCCGGCGGTGCGCCGGAGGAAATGATCGATGGCATCCGCGTGCTTCGGGAGGGTGGGAAATTCACCGCCTGGATGGCGGCGCGCAAATGGCATTCGGAGCAGGATCCGTTTGACCTGGTGATCGACCAACATCACGGTATTCCGTGGTACGCGCCGAATTGGTGTCCGGACAAGTGCGTGGCCTACATACACGAAGTGCTCGGGCCGATTTGGGATGCCTTTTACCCCTGGCCGCTCAGCGCCATTGGCCGTTGGCAGGAACGCTTAACCTTGCGGCAATATCGCGAAGTACCGTTTTGGACGGCGAGTGATTATACCCGCGAATTGCTTGCCGAAGAGGGCGTGAAAACCACCGTGCAAATTCCTTATGGCGTTGGGACACGAGCCTTAGAGGAGTTGCCGGAAAAGGAATTGGATGAACCGCTGCGGCTCATTACGGTGTCGCGGCTGGCACCGAACAAACAGGTGGACCACGCGGTGGCCGCGATGTGGTGCCTGCGTGAGCATTATCATTTGGAGGCCACGCTCGAGATTGTGGGGCAGGGTCAGTGCGAAATGGAGATTCGCCAGACTGTGAAGCAATTGGAACTGGAGGATTGCGTCACGTTTCGTGGCGGGCTTAATGAGGCCGACAAGGATGCTGCCCTGCGTGAGGCGCATTTTCTCCTGCACACTTCCGTGCGCGAAGGCTGGGGTCTGAACGTGGTGGAGGCTAATGCTATGGGCACGCCGGCCATTGTGTACCCTTCACCCGGTCTGGTGGAATCTACGCGGCATCGGGAAACGGGCTTGGTGGCCGATGAAGATTCGCCTGAAGGTTTGGCTGCGATGATAGCCGAGGTGCAAAGCCACGAAGGGGCCTATCAGGATTGGCGCCAAGCCGCCCGCGATCGGTCTCGCACGTTCCATTGGGATGAAGTGCTGCCGGTGGCCTGCGATCAACTAGAGGCCTGGGCGATGGGTGAGTGAATTGCCATGGGCGTGCTGTGCATCATTCGTTAGTCACCATCAACTCTCTCCACTTGCAAGGCACAGTTCCACGCGAGGAATTCGCGGGCCACGGGGATGTGCATCAGGAAAGCGAACTCGTTGTAATAGCGCGGGGCCATGCGCCGGATCTTAAGATTTTTTTGCGCGCGCAGAATGTGCAGGACTTCGCCGATGTAGGTCTTGAAAAGATTTTTTCCCACCGTGTGAATCGGCCCCGACCGTTTGCCAAGATAATGCCACGGGGAAAATTCATGGCCGCCCCACGGGGAAAGCCAGTTGGTCCAGCTCAGATAAAACACGCCGCCAGGATTGAGGAGTTGATCTAGATGGTGCAGAAGATGGTTCGGCTCAGCAAGATGCTCCAGCACATTGGAACACATCACCAGATCATGCCGGCCATAATCGGCGAGGTCGGCCTGATTAAGATCAATCTGCTGGAAAGGCGCCTCTTTAAGGCTGTCCAACCGTAAATCCTCAAAATCGGCGAAGACCACCTGAGCGCCGGCTTCGCGGCAAAGCTGGCCGGGATATCCATGACCGCAGCCGAGGTCGAGCATGCGGGTTTCCGGGCCGGTCTGGACGCCGCCGGCCTGCAGCCAGTCGAGCGCATCGCGCGCCTGCAGTTCAAAAAAAGCGTGCGCGTTCTTTTCATAATCGAGATGCAGCCGGATGAGTTGGGGCAGAATCATGAACGCCGGGCGCATCCTTGGCGGCCGGGCGGGGCAAGTCAATGGCGTGTTGCCCGCAACATTGGCTTGTCCGCGCGCGGCGGCTTTGCTTGGTTTGGCGCGTATGGAAGCGGAGGGTCATTTGTACAGCGGAGTGATTGGCCGCGTGCAATGGTTTGCCCGGCGCTTTGGCTGGGGGGAAATTCTTTGTCTGCCCATTCGGATTTTGGCGTCGCGGCTGGTCGTGCCCTTGCTGCGGGACCGGCATTTCAAGTTTCGCGGCGGATTGCTCCCGTGCTTTTACGCGCACTATAACGTCACTTGGTGCAATGAACGCGCCGTGGAAGTGCCGCTCGGTCGATGGTATCTCGAGCAGGCGGCTCCGGAGGCCGGCCGCGTGTTGGAGGTGGGCCATGTGCTCGGGCATTACGGGAACCACGACCATGCCGTGCTGGATAAATACGAAACCGCGGCGGGCGTGATCAACGAAGACATCACCACTTGGCAGACCGAGGAGCGGTTTGACTTGATCCTGTCCATTTCCACCTTTGAACACATTGGCTTTGACGACGATGCGGCGGGCGGTTCGGCGGATAAAATTCTCGCCGCCATCGCCGCCTGCCGGAAATTGCTGAACCCACAGGGCCGCCTCGCGATCACGGTGCCGTTGGGCTACAACCCCGACTTGGACCGCTTGATCGAGTGCAACGCACTGGGCGAGGATCGCGGCTGGTTTCTTCTGCGCCACGGGCCGCGCGAATGGAAGGAAGTGGCGCGGCACCAGGCGATGGGCACGCCGTTTGGCCGGCCGTTTCCCTTTGCCAACGCGCTTTTGGTCGCGGAATTT